>NZ_LGQY01000146.1:0-75976 GCF_003116065.1 Azospirillum sp. TSO5
GGGGGGAGGGGGGGGGGCCGCCGGTGGTGCCGCCGACCCGTCGCGGATTCGGCTCCCGCCTGATCGAGCGCGGTCTGGCGCATGAGTTGGAAGGCGATGTTGCCCTTGCCTTCGACCCCGCCGGCGTGCGATGCCGGCTGGTAATCCCATTGTCGTCGCGAGTGAGCCCGCAGTGACCGACGCGAACCTGTCGAACCTGACCGTCCTGATCGTCGAAGACGAACCGTTGATCGCCATGAGCCTGGAGGATGCCCTGCTCGACCAGGGCGTCACCTGTATCGGTCCGGCCGGTTCGGTTTCGGCGGCCTTGGAAATAATCGAGGCGGGCGGCTTCGACATCGCGCTGCTGGACGTTAACCTGCGTGGCGAGCGGGTCGACGCGGTGGCCGACCGTCTGGCCGCCGCCGGCATCCCCTTCATCTTCACCACCGGCCATGGGGCGGAGGGGCTGCCGGATGCCCACCGTGAGCGGCCGGTGATCGGAAAGCCGTTCCGCGACCTCGACATCACCGACGCACTGGCCCGCCACCGCCCGCGCTGAGCGTCGAACCGCACGGGCCGGCCGCCGGAAGGGTTGGCCTGAGCGGTTCCAATACGACGAGCCAGTGGGTCTGGCACGTATCCGCATCGACATAGCGGATGCCCGTTACCGCGAAGCGGTGATAGCTGCCGTCATGCCGCCGGTAGCTCAATTGCAGGTCATAAGCGGCCTCGTCATAGACCGCCTTCAGCCAGGCGTCGGCCGCGGCCATCTGTTCGTCCGGATGGACTGCCGACACCCAGCCGCATCCCAGCATCTGGTTTGCCGATGGTCCGAAATACCGTCGCGTCGTTTCGCTGAGCGCCAGATTGCTGCCATCGGGGCCGCACAGCACCAGCAGCGCCTCTCCGGACACCCCCATCCGCGAAAGCTGATCCCGGAGAGGCTGATTCCGCGTGATGCTGCGGCTGATCGGATCAAGTGACTCTGGCATGGGCTCGCCCGTGGTGCACTCTCCTGCCCTCAATGGCCGAAAGCGTCGATATCGGAGCATTTTATGTCGAAGGTGAAGGAAATCGAGTCCTAATCCTCCGCGGCCCCGCCCCTGTCTTTGCATCTCCGTCTTCATTTCCCTTCGGCGCGACAACGTGTCGCGTCGGACAATCCGCCGCTTTGACAATAATCGGGCAACTTGTATACTAGTATGCACAAGGCGGCACATGGCTGCCGTCCTGACAAAATTGATGGCCGCTGAATTATGCCCGATGGCGAAGGGCCGCGGCGGCGACGGGATGAAATTCAAAGGAGTGTCTTCCATGAACATCAAGTCCCGGATCGACCGCATCCCCGGCGGGATGATGATCGTCCCCCTGTTCCTCGGCGCCTGCCTGAACACGTTGGCTCCCAACACGGGCAAATTCTTTGGGTCCTTCACCAACGGGCTGATCACCGGCACGCTGCCGATCCTGTCGGTGTGGTTCTTCTGCATTGGCGCCAGCATCAGCCTGAAGGCAACGCCGCTGGTCCTGCGCAAGAGCGGCGTGCTGGTGTCGGTCAAGATCCTCACCGCCGCCATGGCGGGCATCATCGCCTCGTGGTTCATCCCGGCGGAAGGCATCACGTCCGGCTTCTTCTCCGGCCTGTCTGTTCTGGCGATCATCGCGGTGATGAACGACACCAACGGCGGCATGTACATGGCGCTGATGCAGCAGTACGGCACCAAGGAGGAGGCCGGTGCCTTCTGCCTGATGTGCCTGGAATCGGGACCCTTCATGACCATGGTGACGCTGGGCATCGCCGGGCTGGCGGCCTTCCCCTGGCAGACGATGGTCGGCGCCCTGCTGCCCTTCCTGATCGGCTTCGCGCTGGGCAATCTGGACAAGGACCTGCGGGCCTTCTTCACCCAGGGTGTCTCGGTGATGGTGCCGTTCTTCGCCTTCGCGCTGGGCAACAACCTGAACTTCTCGACGATCCTCAACACCGGACTGCTGGGCATCGTGCTGGGCCTGACTGTGATCGTCGTCACCGGTATCATGCTGGTGCTGGCCGACATCCTGCTGGCGAAGGGCAACGGTACGGCCGGCATCGGTGCCGCCTCCACCGCCGGTGCGGCTGTGACGGTGCCGCCGATCATCGCTTCGATCGAGCCGACCTTCGCGCCGGTCGCCCCGTCGGCCACGGCACTGATCGCCACCAGCGTTGTGGTCACCGCCCTGCTGACGCCGCCGCTGACGGCATGGTGGGCGCGTCGTTTCGGCGTGCTGTCGCACCGCTATCAGGCCGCGGAAGCCGCCAAGCTCTCCCCCCAGCCGGTGGGCGTCGCTCCGGCCGAGTGACCGGGACGAGCGTATTTCTCTGAAAGGAGGCCGCCGGCGGTTCCCCTGCCGGCGGCCTTCCGTATTTACTGCTTCTTGGCCGGTTCGGCGTTGTGGCCGTGGCCGGCGCCGCCCATGGCGCCCATATGCCCTTCGGCCTGGGGCGCGCTCTGTCCGGCCGCCTCGACTGAGATCTCGACGTCGACGGTGCCGGCCTTTTCGAAGTGCAGGGTCATGGGGAAGCGGGCGCCCTTCTCCAGCGGCTTCTTGAGCCCCAGCAGCATGATGTGCAGGCCGCCGGGCGCCAGCTTCACCTCCTCGCCCGGCGCCACCGGAATGGCCGGAACTTCCCGCATCTTCATCACGCCGTTCTCGTTCAGATGGGTGTGCAACTCCGCCTTGTCGGCGGCCGGGGTGGAGGCGGATACCAGACGGTCCTCCGTGCTGCCGGTGTTGGTCAGCGACAGATAAGCGCCGCCGTTCGGGGCCGACGGCGCAGTGGCGCGCGCCCAGGGATGGCCGATCTCGATCGGGCCGGCCTTGTAGCTGTGGGCCAGGGCGGGGACGGCACCGAACAGGGCCAGGGCGGCGGCGATGCCGAGAATGCGCTTCATGGACTCTTCTCCTGGAATGCGGATGTGAACAGCAGGGGAGCCGCCGCGGCGCGCTATGCCGCGGGGCGTGAATTGGAAGGTTGCGCGTTGGAATGCGTGGATAGACCGCCAAGCGCACCGATCCGGACGGAGAGCGGGCGTGGCGATGCGCGCGGCGGCTATGGCTGAGCGGCCGCGAGAATCAGACGAGCGACGGCGGAGCGCGGGCCTGAAGGGTCGACAGGAACCAGCCGGCGGCGATCCGTTCCCCTGGCAGCAGGCGGGAGTCGCTGGCCATGGCAAGGGCCGGGCCGACGGTCAATGGCGGCGGCGGCAAGGCCAATCCGGCCACCAGCGGGCAGAGCGGGCAATGGCCGGTGCCTGACGGCGCGTGATCCGGCGATTTTTCAGGGTCGCCGTCGTCGGAAGCGAGCCCGAACTCACCGATTCCATAAACGGCGGCATCGACCTGGATGGTGGTCAGGCCGCCGGAGGAACAGATCGGCAGCGAGGCGGTCTCTCCGGCCCGGGCAGTTCCCGGAACCATCGGCATCCAGCCCCAGGCGATGACCTGCAGCAACAGCGCGGCCATCCCGGCCACCAGGCCGAGCCTCCGCACCCGCCGCACTGTCGATCGACCGAAGGACATTCGGTTCCGCCGCCTTTGCAATCGCCGGACGTACCCGGCAGCGGAGCAGGATACCGCAGCATTCGTAAACGGACGAGCGGCAAATGAACGCACAAATCGAGAAGGGTCAGGCCAGAAGGCGAAAGGCCGGTTCCGGCCGGGACAGCAGGTCGTGGCGCAGCGCCTCGATGGTGGCGTCGTCGCGGGCGGCGCGGGGGACGGTCACCGGCACCTCCGCCACCACCCGGCCGGGCGACGGCGCCAGCAGAAGCAGCCGGTCGGCCAGCGCCAGGGCTTCGCGCAGATTGTGGGTGACCAGCAGGACGGTGGCCGGCCGCCGGTCCAGCAACTGCGACAGCAGGGTACGCAGCCGGAGCGCCGTCGGCTCGTCCAGCGAGACGAAGGGTTCGTCCATCAGCAGCAGGTCCGGCTCCACCAGGAAGGCGCGGGCCAGCGCCACCCGCCGCGCCATGCCAAGCGACAGCTGGGTCGGAAAACGGTCGGCGAAGGGCGACAGCTCCAGCGCATCGAGCATGGCGTCGACCGCCGGACCGCGGCGCTGCGGACGCGGCAGGACCAGCGCCAGATTCTGCCGCACGGTGCGCCAAGGCAGCAGGCGCGGCTCCTGGAAGACATAGCCGAGCCGGGCCGGCCCGCCGTCCGGCCGCGCCCCGACCTCCACCACGCCGTCGAAGGCGCGGTCTAGCCCGGCGACGATGCCGAGCGCGGTCGTCTTGCCGCAGCCGCTGGGGCCGACCAGCGCCACGACCTCCCCCGCCGCGGCGGACAGGGTCAGGCCGCGCACCGCCTCCACCGCGCCGAAACGCTTGGAGCGGATCTCAAGCTTCAGCGGGCATCCGCCGCCAGCGCTGGCAGTGGCGCTCGACCGGTTGCAGGACGCCGTATTCCAAAAGCTGGACCACGGCCACGAACGCGATGGTGTAAGCCAGGATTCCTGCGACATCGAAGGTCTGAAATAGGAGGTTGATCTGGAATCCGACACCGTCGCTGCGGCCCAGCAGTTCGACCACGAGCACGATCTTCCAGATCAGCGCCAGGCCGGACCGCGCAGCCGCGGCGATGGTGGGGGTGAGTTGCGGCAGCAGCACATGGCGAAGCCGGTCCGCGGGCGACAGGCGGTAAACGCGGGACATGTCGATCAGCCCCTCGTCGATGGCGCGGGCACCGGCCCGCACCAGAACCACCGTGTTGGGAATCTTGTTGACGGCGACGGCGCCGATGGCCGCCGCCTCGGTCAAGCCGAACCAGACATAGGCCAGCACGATGACCACCAGCGCCGGCAGGTTCAGGAAGAAGACCAGCCAGGGGCCGAACAGCCGGTCGATGAAGGGCGACCGCCCCATCGGCAGGCCCAGCCCGACCCCGATCGACATGGCGAGTGCGAAGGCCGCCAGCACGCGCAGCAGCGTGACGCCCATGTGATGGAACAGCGCCCCGCTCTCCGCCTCGCGCAGCAAGGCCTCGGCCACCACGACCGGCCCCGGCAGCAGGCGCCCGCCGACCGTCAGCGCCGCCGCCTGCCAAACGGCCAGCAGCAGCAGGATCGACGCAACAGGCATCAGGGCGGGCATCAGGGCGCGCCGCACCGGTCAGGCCCCGCCGGTCCAGAAGGTGCCGGGGGCGATGGTGGGCGCGTCGCCGACCAGCTCCCGCCCGCCCAGCCGCGCCAGCAGCGCGTAGAGCTTCGCGGCCCCTGCCCGCTCCTCCTCGGTCCAGCGGCGCGGGATGCCGTCGCGGTAGCGGTCGCGCAGGGTGCGGAAGGTGGCGTCATCCTCCGCCTGCATCAGCGGGGCGAGCCGGTCCCACGCGGCGTCGGATTGGGCCAGCAGGGTCTTCGCCTTGTTCGTCGCCGCCTGGAATCCGGCGATGGCGGCCGGGTTGGCGCGCGCCCACTCCTCGCGGAAGACATAGCCGATGGAGGGCACCGTCGCCGGCTGGCCCAGCGCCTCCAGCATGTCGGACACCGTCATCGTCACGCGCATGCCCTTCGCCTCCAGCCGGGCGGCGAAGGGCCAGAAGGTCAACACGGCGTCCAGGTCGCCGCTGGCGATCTTGCTGTTCAGCAGGGGCGGCGCCGCGAAGAAGGGTTGCGCATCGCGGTCGAGCGACAGCCCATAACGGTCGGTGGCCAGAGCCTTCAGCAGGAGCCAACTCTTGTCGAGCGGGCTGCCGGCGACCCCGATGCGCTTGCCGCGCAGGTCGCCGATTTCGGCGATGGCGGACTTGGCCGGAACCACCAGCGCGCCGACGGCGGTCGAGTAGGGGATGAAGGATAGCGCCTCCCCCTTGCTGCGCATCCGCGACACCCACAGCCAGTCGGAAACGATGACCTCGACTCCGCCCGCCTGGAGCGCCACCTGGGTGGCGGGGTTGCCGGCCAGCTCCACCAGCTGCAGGTCGATGCCGGCTTGGCGGTCGAAGCCGTTGGCGCGAACGGTGTCCAGTTCCCAGCTGACCGTGCCGAACTTCAGCACCCCGGCGCGGACGACCGGCCGAGTGGGGGTAGGATCGGCGGCAGCCGCGTGCCGGAGCGTCGCCGACGCCAGCAGCGCGGCGGCCGCCAGCAATGTCGTCCGTCTGGTGCAGCCTGCCGCCATGGTCCCCGTCCGGTAATTCTTGGACTGCCAGCTTAGGGGGACTGTAGATGGTTCGTATATTCAACGATAGGAGGATAAGGGAGGTATCGCCGGTGGAGGCGTGTCGGATTCACAGCCCGAGATAGGCCTGCTTCACCGCCGGGTCGGCCAGCAGCGCCTCCCCCGTACCCGACAGCACCACCCGGCCGTTCTCCAGCACGTAAGCCGTCTGGGCGATGCGCAGGGAGGCGGCGACATTCTGTTCGACCAGGATGATCGTCATGCCCTCCGCCGCCAGTGTCCGGATGATGCGGAACAGCTCCTGCACCAGGGCGGGCGACAGGCCGAGCGAGGGCTCGTCGAACATGATGAGGTCCGGCTTGCCCATCAGGCAACGGCCGATGGCCAGCATCTGCTGCTCGCCGCCGGACAGGGTGCCGGCCGCCTGGTCCAGCCGTTCACGCAGGCGGGGGAACAGGTCCAGCACCCGGTCGTAGGTCTGGCGCGCGTTGGACCGGGCGCGTGGGATGACGGCGCCCATTTCCAGATTCTCCCGCACGCTCAGCGTCGGGAAGATCTGCCGTCCCTCCGCCACCTGCCCGATGCCGAGGTCGCAGACGACATGGCTGGGCAGTCCGGCGATCTCGCGTTCCTTGAAGCGGATGCTGCCGCGCGCCGGTTTCAGGATGCCGGAGATGGCGCGGATCAGCGAGGTTTTGCCGGCCCCGTTGGCGCCGACGATGGCGGTGGTCTGCCCCGCCGCCACCTGCAGCGTGACACCGTCGAGCGCCTGGGCGTCGCCATAGTACAGGTCGAGATCGGATACGGTCAGCATGGCGGCAGGTCCAAAAGGCGGGGAGCGCCCTCTATAGCGCGATCATTTCAGGAAGAACACCGCACTCATCACCAGACCGACGGCGATGATGCCGGTGCGCAGGATCGGTTTGGGGATCTTCCGTCCCAGCCGGGCGCCGACATAGCCGCCGGCGACCGCCGCCACCACCATCAGCAGCGCCTTCGGCCATTCCACCGCCCCGCCCGCGGCGTAGGCCACCACGGCGATGGCGGTCAGCACGGCGGAGAACAGGTTCTTCAGCCCGTTCATGGCGTTGAGGTCGGTCATGCCGAACAGGCTCAACTGCGCCAGCAGGAGGATGCCGAGCCCGCCGTTGAAATAGCCGCCATAGACCGAGACGGCGAACAGCGTGCCCAGCATCGCCCCGTTGCCGTGCAGACCCAGGTTGCGCAGCCGCTGCGCCAGCATGTTGCCGAAGGCGAACAGCCCGGTCGCCAGCAGCAGGAGCCAGGGCACGATCCCGCGGAACACCGAATCCGGCGTCACCAGCAGCAGCCCGGCCCCGACCAGCCCGCCGACCAGACTGACCGCCGACAGCAGCGGCAGGCTGAGCGTGCCGACCGGCGTCAGGTCCTGACGGTAGCCGTAGACGCCGCTGGCATAGCCGGGCAGCAGCGCGACCGTGCCGGTGGCATTGGCGGCGACCGGCGGCACCCCGGCGTAGATCAGTGCCGGCAGGGTCAGGAAACTTCCCCCGCCGGCAACGGCATTCATTGCTCCGGCCAGAAAGGCTGCGGCCAATAAAATCAATTCGATCATGATATTACGAGCGGTTCCTCAACTCCCGGCGAATGATCTTGCCGGTGGTGGTCATGGGAAGGCTTTCCATGAATTCGATCGAACGCGGATATTCGTGGGCGGCCAGCCGGGTCTTCACATGCTCCTGGATCGAGGCCACCAGCGCGTCGTCCGGCGTCACCCCCTCGTGCAACACGACGAACGCCTTGACGATCTCCGTGCGCAGCGGGTCGGGCACGCCGACCACCGCCGCCATGCGGACGGCGGGATGGCCGATCAGGCAATCCTCGATCTCGCCGGGGCCGATGCGGTAACCGGCAGACGTGATGACGTCGTCGTCCCGCCCGACGAAGCGGATGTAACCGTCCTCGTCCAACTCCCCCTGGTCGCCGGTGACCAGCCAATCCCCAATGAACTTCGCCGCGGTGGCGTCGGGGTTGTTCCAATAGCCGAGGAACATCACCGGATCCGGCCGATGCACCGCGATCAGGCCGAGTTGCCCCGGCGGCAGCCGGTTGCCTTGCCCGTCGATCACCGCCACGTCATGGCCGGGAACCGGACGTCCCATGATGCCGGGCTTCGGCGCCATCAGCGTCGCGGCCGACGACACGATCATGTTGCATTCAGTCTGGCCGTAGAACTCGTTGATCGTCACGCCGAAGGTCTCGCGCCCCCAATCGAGCAGCCCGGCACCCAGCGTCTCGCCGCCGCTGGCGACGGAGCGCATGTCGATGCGATGGCGCGCCCGCGGGTTCTTCACCGCCCGCATCATCTTCAGCGCCGTCGGCGGCAGGAAGGCGTTGCGGACCTGGAATTCGGCCAGCAGGGCGAAGGCGGCCTCCGCATCGAACTTCTCGAAGCGGTGGGAGACCACCGTCACCCCGTGGTGCCAGGCCGGCAGCAGCACGTCGAGCAGCCCGCCGATCCACGCCCAGTCGGCCGGCGTCCAGATGCGGTCGCCCGGCTGCGGGAACAGGTCGTGCGACATCTCCACGCCCGGCAGATGGCCCAGCAGCACCCGGTGCGCATGCAGCGCGCCCTTGGGCTGGCCGGTGGTGCCGGAGGTGTAGATGATCAGCGCCGGATCGTCCGGGCCGGTGTCGGCCGGGATGAAGCTGTCGGACGCCGCGTCGCACAGCCCATGCCAGTCCAGGCAGCCGGGACCGGACCCGTCGACGCGGAAGACGGCGCGCAGTTCCGGCAGCCGGTCGCGGATCTGGGCGATTTTGGCGGCCCCGGCGGCGTCGGTGACCACGGCACGGGCGCCGCAGTTGGCCAGCCGGTATTCCAGCGCTTCCACCCCGAACAGCGAGAACAGCGGCACGGCGATGCCGCCCAGCTTGTAGACCGCGACATGGCTGATCGCGGTTTCCGGCGCCTGGGGCAGCAGAATCCCAACCCGGTCGCCGCGCGTGACACCTTGCGCCGCCAGCGCATTGGCGAAGCGGTTGGACAGGGCGCGAATGTCGGAGAAGCGGTATTCCTCGGTCCCGCCGTCGCGCCGCTTGTGGATCAGGGCGATGCGGCCGGGGTCCGTTTCCGCCCAGCGGTCGCAGACGTCGACGCCGATGTTGTAGCGGTCGGGCACGCGCCAGGCGAAGGCGCGGGACACCCCTTCATAGCTGTCCGCGTTGGGCAGCATGTTCGTTCCCTCCCAAGGGCTTGTTGTCGATTCCTTCGTGGAACCGTTGGCACGATCATAGGGGCAAGCGAGGCACCGCGTCACGCATCGGGAATAAGATGCGGGTCAGCCATGTTGATGGCGTCAGGAACGAACGGTTTCGTGCCGATCCAAACAGGACCCAACAGGACGAGAGCCACCATGAAAGCCAGCCCCTTCCTCGCCGCCGCGCTGTCCGCCAGCCTGCTCGCGGCCCCGCTTGCCGGCTGCGCACAGCCCGGCTACGGCGATTCCTATGGCGGCGTCAGCGCCAACAAGCAAACGGCCGGCACCGTTCTCGGCGGCGTGGTCGGTGGCTTGGCCGGCTCGCGCTTCGGCGGTGGCAGCGGCAAGCTGGTGGCGGTGGGTGTCGGCACGCTGCTGGGTGCGGCGCTGGGCAATGCCGCCGGCGCCTCGCTCGACCGTGCCGACCAGAACTATGCCCAGCAGGCGGCGGTCAACGCCTACAGCGCCCCGACCGGCAGCACCGTGCGCTGGAACAATCCGGACACCGGCAATTACGGCAGCTACACGCCTGTGCGCGAAGGCACCGGGCCGCAGGGCCAGCTCTGCCGCGAATATCAGACCACCATCGTGGTCCAGGGCCGCACCCAGCAGGGCTTCGGCACCGCCTGCCAGCAGCCGGACGGCACGTGGCGCGTGGTCAGCTGACCGGAACTGCCATCAGGCAAGCGCCGTCCGCCGCCGGGCGGCGCTGCCGGATTTGGGCGGCGGGCCGGTGAGGGCGCTGGCGATGCGCACCGCCCCGTCGCCGTCAAGCGGCAGTGCCGTCGCGGCATCCTGCATCCGCTGCCGCTGCCCGGCGTCGGCCCACAGGGCGAGTGCCCGTCCGGCGATCACCGCCGCCGCCTTGGCGGGATCGCAGCCACGGGCGTCCACGGCCGTGCACCAGCCCAGTTCGGCGGCGTCGCCGCTCGCCATCGCCTGATTGTCGGCGGTGACCACCAGCAGGGTCGGCACCGCGAGCGCGGCAAGTTCCCCCATGGTGCCTCCGCCGGCCGAAACCGCCAGACCGCTGTCGGCCATCAGCGCGCCCATGCGCGGGCAATCGATCTCCACGGAAACGCCATCGGTGGCGAGCGCCGCCAGCTCGTTTGCTCGTGGGTTGCTGCCGCCGACGACGGCGACGATCCGGCAGCCGTCGGGCCGCTCCGTCGCCAGTGCCTGCAGAACCGGTCCGGTCAGGCCGAGCGGGTCGGAGCCGCCGAAGGTCACCAGCAGCACCGGCCGATCGGTGATGGTCCGCCGCGGCGCCTGAGCCGCCAGCCGCACCTCCCGCCGCAACGGGGCGTAGCCGGGGCCGAGCAGCAGGACGGCGCCGGGCGCCATCGCTTCATAGGGAAGGGCCGCCGCCTGCGGTGCGGCGTTGACGACGAGGTCGGCGTGCAGCGGCATGCCGTCGCCCAGATCGTCCCAGGCCAGCACCCGTGCACCGGCGGCCTGCAGCCCGACGCGGTAGGCCTCGCCGAAGCGGTAGCCGTCGAGCATCACCGCCGTGCCATGCTCCCGCCGCAGGAGCGAGCGGGTGGCGGCCAGATCCGCCGCCTGTCCCACCGGACCGGCGATGGAAACATGGCGGAAGCCGTCCGCCGACAGCCGGCGGTCGATGGCGGGGGTGGATTCGACTGCGGCGAACAGCGCCTCGTGACCCTGGTCGCGCAAGGCTTCGGCCACGGCGAGGCAGCGCATGACATGGCCGGTGCCGATGGTCGGCGACGCGTCGGCGCGGATGAGGATAACGGCCATGGCACTGGTCCGGAGAAATCGGCGTGGCGGCCCGGCCCCGGCGCAAGCACCCACTGCGCATGGTGTCGAGTCGGTGCGCATCTTGGCCCGGCACATTGCGCGAGTCCAGTGGCAGACGGTCGCGTGCGCGGAGGTAAATTGCGGCCGCCGGGGCTCCCGACCGGCCTCCCTGTCAGGTCTCGCGGCCGGCGATGACGCTGGCGGCGGTGGCCAGGCTTTCCGGCGTGCCGATGTCGAGGAAGCGGGCCTTGGCGACATGGGCGTTCAGCGTGCCCGACGGCAGCTTTTCCAGCACGTCGCGTTCCAGCGATACCGCGCCCGCCGCGATGAAGCGGTCGAGGAAGGCGGAGGAGAACAGGTAGACGCCGGCATTGATGGTGCCCGCCCCCGGCACCTTGTCCACGAAACGGCGGACGCGGCTGTCCGGTCCGATCTCCACCCGCACGAAGCGGGAGGCATCCTCCACCGTCACGCACAGGACCGATGCCTCCGCCCCCGACAGCCGGTGCGAGGCGATGAAGGCGCGCAGATCGGCGTCGAGAAAGGTGTCGCCGTTCACCACCAGGATGGTGCTGCTGCGTAGTTCCTTGCGGACATAGCCGAGCGCCCCCGCGGTGCCGAGCGGGCGCGGTTCGATCTGGCAGACCACGTCGATGGTGCCGGCGGAATCGCCGCGGGCGAGCCATGCGGTCACCCGGTCGGCCAGATGGCCCAGGCACAGCACCACCCGGCGCGATCCGTAGGTCGACAGGTAATCCAGGAGATGGCCGAGGAAGGCACGGCCCGCGATCGGGGCCAGGACCTTCGGCGTGTCACCCAGAACGCCCCGGATGCGTGTGCCCAGCCCGCCGGCAAGCACCGCGACGTCTATGTTGGCAAGAGCGTCCTCAGACCGCACCGACCGTCCTTTCCCTTAAACCGCGCCCCGAAACCCTGTCCTGAACCCATCTGTCGCCGTCCGGCAGGAAGCAGCTTACGACGGCGCGGGCGCCGGGTCATCCACCCTGCGTGGCGCCCGGCGGCCATAGTCGATAAAGGGGGCGCTCCGGAATCGCAATGCGGAATTGCGTGGGCCTCCCTCCTCCGATGGTCATGGGCGATGGTCATGGGCCCCCTTCGGCGAGACGCCGCAGGCGTTGCGCGACCGCCGCCAGGGTCACGCCGTGGTCGCCGGCATGGCCGGTCAGCGCCATTGATGGGAACCAGGGCCGCACCGCAGTCCCCAGGGCCGACCAGTCGCCGGCCCCCGCGATCCGCCAGACCGGGATCCCGAGAGCCGCGGCCAACTCTCCCACCGCAGTCGGGGCGGAGATCACGAGGTCGAGGCCGGACATGAGCGCCGCCACCCTCTCCAGATCCCGGCGCTGATCCAGATCGGGCCAATGGTGCAGCACGGTGCCGAAGCGGTGCAGGGCGTCCTCCCGCTCCGCCTCGTGCCCGTCATATTGCAGGCTGACGAAGGTCACGCCCGGCACGGCGAGGATCGGTCCCCACTGGTCGATCCGGCTGTATGCGCCGGCCCGGTCGGCCGTCATGCGGCTGCTTCGCCAGCAGATGCCGACCCGCAAGCCGGGACCGAGGGCCGCCAGCCTGTTGCGCCATTCCGCCGCCAGCCGTGGATCGGCGGTGAAGAGTGGACCGGTCGAGGGGAAATGCCGCAGGGCAGGCCGCAGCTGTGCTGCGATGTTGCCCATCGGCGCATGGCAATCGGCATCGCGCGGATTCATCGTGGGCGCCCGCACCTCCGCACCCGGCAGGGCGCGGGCGAACAGGCCGGTCAGGCGCGGGTCGCATTCGACGATCAATCCGCCGGATTGGCGGAGCAGGTCGGGCAGCGCCGTGCCGAACATGATCTCGTCGCCCAGTCCCTGTTCGCCCCATACCAGCATGCGGCGACCGGCCAGTGGCTCGCCCCTCCATTCCGGGATGGGGAAACGGCGGGGTACGGCATCGCCGGTGGCGAAGCGATGGGCGTAGTCGTTCCAGCCGCCGGTCAGGTCGCCCTCGGCCAAGCGCAGCAGGGCGCGGTTCATCCGGGCGTCCGCCCTGCCCGGCGTCAGCCGCAGGCACCGTTCGGTCCAGTCGCGGGCGAGCCGACGCTCTCCCCGCAACAGCAGCCCGTGGCCATGGTTGACCAGCACCTCCGGCAGGTCGGGAGCGAGCGCCGATGCGCGTTGGTGGGCGATTAGAGCGTCGTTCCAGCGACCAAGGCCGGCCATGGCCATGCCCAGGTTCGACCAGCCCTTGGCCGAAGTGGGCGTGACGCGCAGGGACCGGCTAGACTGGCGAGCGGCCTCGGCGAAGCGCCCCTGCCCCTTTGATGCCGCGGCGGCCGTGATCAGCACCCCGGCAAGGCTCGGCGCCAGGACTGCCGCACGGATGCAAGCGTTTTCCGCCTCGGTAAAGCGTCGGGCGGCGAGCAGGGCGGCGGCGAGGTTGCCCCAGCTTTCCGCCTGCAACGGGCGCAGACGCACGGCATGGCGGTGCAGCGTCGCTGCCTCTGCCGCGGACGCACCGGTCTGGAGCGCCACGCCGAGGTTGCTTAGCGCTTCGGGAAAGGCCGGGTTCAGCGCCACCGCCCTCCGATGCCATTGGATGGCGGCGTCGACGCGGCCAAGCCGGAGCAGGGTGAGACCACCGTTGGTCCAGGTGGCCGGGTGGGCCGGAGCCGCAGCCACGGCCTCGCGGTGGAGGGCTTCGGCTTTGGAATATTGGCCCTGCCTGTGGAGAGCGACCGCCTGCGTCGCCACCGCCTCTCCCACCGCGGGTACCCTCTCCCCCCCGGGGAGAGGGCTGGGTGAGGGGGTCGCATGGCGTGACGTGGCCGATAATCGAGAGAGGGAACGCAATGCGCCAGCCATATCGGCCATCGTCGCCGACAGCGGTTCGCCCGGCCGGGGCTGGAAGAGGCGCATCGACGGATACCAGGGGCGGACCCCGGCCCCCAGCTGCGTCCAGTCGCGGGTGCCGAAGCGCCAGACCGGGGTGCCGAGCGCGCCGGCCAGCTCGCCCACCGACATGGCCGGCGAAATGACGAGGTCCAGCCCGGCGATCAGGGCAGCGACGCCGTCGAAATCGTCCTTGCGGTCGAGGTCGTCCCAGCGGTGCAACTGGATGCCGAAGCGCTGTTCGGCCTGCCGGATCTCCTCTTCCACCTCGCCATATTGCAGCACCACCCACTGGATGCCGGGCAGTGCGAACAGCGGTGCCCAGGCGTCCAGCGGCAGATAGGCGATGCTGCGCTCCGCCGTCATTATCTGGCTGCGCCAGCCGATGCCGATGCGCAATCCGGGGCCGAGCACCGCCAGACGTTCGCGCCAATGCTCCACCAACCCGGCATCGGGCACCAGCCAGGAGAGGCGCGGCGGGAATTCGCCCAGCCGGCGGCGCAGGACGCGGGGCAAGGAGCCCATCGGCACGTGGCGGTCATAGTCCGGGATCGCCATCGCCTCCCGCCCCTGCGCGTCCAGCGCCTCCGCCCGCACCCGAAGGTCCGGAAAGGAGCGGGCGAACAGCGGCACCAGCCGGCGGTCGACCTCCAGGATGGTGGAAACGGCGCGTCCGGCCAGTTCCGGGCAAAGGGCGGAGAACAGGATGGTGTCGCCCACCCCCTGCTCGCCCCAGATCATCAGGCGGCGGCCGGTCAGGTCCTCCCCACGCCAAGGCTGGGCGCGCGGTTGACGCCCCTGCCCGACCTGCCCCGAGCCGAAGCGCCAGGCGTAACCGGGCCAGCCGCGGTCGAGATCGCCGGCCTCCAGCCGCAGCAGGCCCTTGTTGAAGTGCGACAATGACAGGTCGGGTCGCAGCGTCAGCGCCCGGTCATAGCAGCGCTCCGCCCCCGCACCGTCGCCCAACCGCTGGCGGGCCAGCCCCAGGTTGCTCCAGGCCTCGCCATAGGCGGGGTCCAGCGCCAGGGCGCTGCGATAGCAGTCGGCGGCGCCGGCATGGTCGTGCCGGCCTTGGCGCAGGTGGCCCAGATTGTTGCGGGCAGGCGCCTCCAGCGGGGCAAGCCGGATGGCGCGACGTTGCGACCGCTCGGCTTCGGCGAAACGCTCGGCGCCGCGCAGGGCGTTGCCCAGGTTGGTGTGGGTTTCCGGCAGGGTGGGATCGAGCGTCAATGCAACATGCCATGCCGTCCAGGCATCGGACGTACGGCCGGCGGCGTGGCGGGCATTGCCGAGATTGTTCCAGGCGCCGGCGAAGTCGGGCCGGTGGCGGATCGCCTCCCGGTGCAGGGCCTCCGCCTCGGCATGGCGGCCCTGGGCGTTGCGGATGCTGCCGAGATTGTCCAGCGCATCGGCATGGTCGGGCTGGATGGCGATGGCCGCATCGAAGCAGGTGGCCGCATCATCCAGTTGACCAAGCGCCTTAAGACAGAGCCCTAGACCGTTGAGAGAAAACGCATCACGCGGTTCGAGGCGCAAGGCGTCGGCGTAACGCTCCGCCGCATCCTCTATGCGCCCGGCGGCATGGAGCGCGGCGGCGAGAGCGGACAGGGCCGTGGGGTCGGAAGTTCCACCGCCTAGCGTCGCCGCCATTTGCAATGCGTCGGCAGCCTCCCTTTTGCGGCCGAGTTGCTGAAGGCTGACCGCCCGGTTGGTCCAGGGGCGCGGATCGCCGGGAAGCAGTTCCGCCGCGCGGGCATGTGCCGCCAATGCTTCTTCCGCCCGCCCGATCCCCTGTAGGGCGGCGCCGAGGTTCAGGTGGGCGTCGGCCAAATTGGGAGACAGCCGGGTGGCTTCGGCATAATGGGCGGCGGCCTCCTCCAACCGATCGAGCGCGGCCAGCACCAGCCCCAGATTGAAATGGGCGCCGACATGGGTGGGGGTGCGGTGGAGTGCGCGACGTTGCGCCGCTTCGGCTTCCTCCAGCCGGCCAAGCCGCTGCAGAACGATGCCCTGGTTGGCGTGGTAATCCGCCACCTCCGGCGCAAGTTCGACTGCTTTACTAATTAGGTCAATGGCTTGAACGTTGTCGTTGCGCTGGTGGTTCAGAACGCCCAGCAGATGCAGGGCATCGGCGTGACGCGGTTGGGCATCCAAGACGCGTCGGTACAGGGGTTCGGCGGCGTCCAGAGCGCCGGCCTGATGATGGCGAAGCGCCTCGGCGAACCAATCTGAAACGCTCACAGATCACCTGCGGAAAGTCTGCTAAGCATCTGTACTGCCTTGGGAATGGTGCCGCCGATGCCGGCTGCCCCATCGGGATGAATGCAGCGCATGGTCGGGAACCAGGGACGCACCGCTGTGCCGAGCTGCGTCCAGTCGCGTCGTCCCAACCGCCAGACCGGCACGCCCAGCGCTGCCGCCATTTCCCCGGCGGAGGACGCGACGGTGATCGCCAGATCGAGGTTCGCCATCAGGGCGGCGGTGCCTTCCAGATCAGCGATCTGGTCAAGGTCGGGCCAGCGGTGGATGCGCAGGCCGAAGCGCTCCTCGACGGCAGCGATCTCTTCCTCGCGTCCGTCATATTGAAGGCTGACGGTATGAATGCCGGGCAGGCGCAACAGGGAGGTCCACTCCTCCAGGTCGGTATAGGACTGGCGCCGTTCGGTGGTGATGCGCCGGCTGGTCCAGGCGATGCCGACCGTCAGGCCGGGGCCGAGCGCATCCAACCGCGACCGCCATGCCGCCACCCGCTCCAGATCCGGCTTCAGCCAGCCGGCGGGCGGAGGTGGGACCGGTACGGTCCGCCACAGCAGGCGCGGCAGCGAGCCGAAGGGGAGATGGCAGTTGGCATCGGTCGGCCGCCGCGTCGGCGCGCGCACCGTGGTGCCGGGAAAGGAGCGCTGGAACAGCGAGACCAGCCGCGGTTCGCACTCGACGATGGCGTCGGGGAAACGCGACAGGGCTTCCGGTAGAAGGGAGCCGAACATGAACTCGTCGCCCAACCCTTGTTCCGCCCACAGCAGCAGGCGGCGCCCGGCAAGCTCGTCCCCCTCCCATTCCGGGATGTTGAAGGGACGTCTCGGCCGCAGGCGTCCGGAGTCGAAGCGGACGGCGTAATCCTCCCACCCCTCGGCCAACCGGCCCTGCCGCAGGCGCAGGATAGCGCGGTTAAAGCGGGCGAGCGACTGCGCCGGGTCGGCGTCCAGGGCGTTGGTGAATTCGCGCTCCGCGCCGGCATCGTCGCTCAGATCCTGAAGGGCGAGCGCCAGATTCGTATGGGCGGCGGCATAGCCGGGGCGCAGGTCCAACGCGCGGCGTTGCAACTCGACGGAGTCCACGGCCAGTCCCTGCAGGCGACGGACGGTGCCCAGATTGGTCATCGCCTCCGCCATCTTCGGGTCGAGCCGTAGGGCGCGGGCGAAGGCATCGGCGGCGGGCTCGATGCGGTCGGCACCTTGCTGGGCGAGGCCGTAGGCGTTCCAGCCCTCGGCATCCGCCGGCTCCAGCGTCAGGTAAAGGCGGTAGGCCGGTTCCGCGTCATCGCAGCGGCGTTGCCGCGATCCGGCCAATGCCAGGGCTGCCGCGGCATGGTCCGGCCGGCGGGCCAGCACGGCCTGCAACGCCGCCTCCCCTTCGTCGGCTTTCCCAAGGTCGAGCAGGGCAAAGCCCAAAGCGGCACGCGCTTCCGTCAGGGAGGGGTTGGCGGCGAGCGCGTGGCGCAGCAGCGGTTCCGCCTCCGCCGAGCGGCCAAGGCTGCGAAGCACCGCGCCCAGGTTGCCCTCCGCCTCCGCATAGTCGGGGCGGGCGCGCAGGGCGGCACGGTAGGCGTCGGCGGCCTCGCCGGCCTTGCCTTGCGCATTGAGGGCGTTGCCCAGCGTATTGGCGGCCTCCGGGAAGGGTCGGCGAAGGCGCAGGGCGTTGCGGGCGGCGCGTTCCGCCTCGGCGGAGCGGCCGAGCGCCTGGAGGGCGTAGGCGAGATTGGCGTGATAATCGGGAACGTCGCGTTTGGCCGCCACCGCCTGCCCGATCAGGTCGGCGGCCTCGGCAAAGCGGCCGGTCTGGCAGGCGATCATGCCGAGCAGGTGAAGGGCGTCCGGCTGGCGCGGCTGGGCGGCGAGCGCTTGGCGGTAGAGCGCTTCGGCCTCGGTCAGGCGGCCGGACTGGTGCAACGGGACGGCCTGACCGACCAGCGCCGCGGCGGTGGCGGCAGCGGCGTTGCCGGTTTTGCGCTGGTTGCTCATGCCCCGTGCCGTTCCTGTTGGCTACGGGTAAGGGATAGCACGAATTGGGTGTGGTGGAAGGGGCATGGCACTACGCTTGCCCCCTCCCTAACCCTCCCCCGCTTCGCGGGAGAGGGAACTCCGCCGCTATCGCGCTTACTCCCTCTCCCGCGAAGCGGGGGAGGGTCGGGGAGGGGGGCAAGCGCAATCTGGACCCGACCTTACGCCACGCCCACCGGCGGAGTCGGGGCGGCGTTGACCGGGTCGGCCAACTGGGCGTCGACCACGGCGACGGCGGTCATGTTGACCAGACCGCGGGTGGTGACCGACGGGGTGACGATGTGGACCGGCCGTTGGACGCCCAGCAGGATCGGGCCGACATTCTGCGCCTCGCCCAGGATCTTCATCATGTTGAAGGCGATGTTGGCGGCGTCCAGCGTCGGCATCACCAGCAGGTTCGCCTCGCCCTTCAGGCGGCTGTCGGGCAGCAGCTCCTTGCGGATGGCCGGAGCCAGAGCGGCGTCGGCGTGCATCTCGCCGTCGATCTCGACATCCGGCATCTGCTCGGACGCCAGCTCCACCGCCGCACGCATCTTGCGGGCGGACGGGGTGTCGGCGCTGCCGAAGTTGGAGTGCGACAGCAGGGCCACCTTCGGCTCGATGCCGAAGCGCTTCACCTCGTCCGCCGCCAGCCGGGCGATCTCGGCCACCTGCTCGGCGGTCGGGTCGGGGTTGACGTAGGTGTCGGTGATGAAGTGAACACCCTTCTGCGAGATCAGCGCGTTCATCGTCGCGGCGACCTTCACGCCGTCGCGCAGGCCGATCAGGCCGCAGATGTGCGCCCAATGCTCGTTGAAGCGGCCGGTGGTGCCGCAGACCAGCGCGTCGGCCTCGCCGCGGCGGACCATCAGGGCGCCGAAGACGGTGGGCTGGGTCCGCACCACGTTGGCGGCATGGCTGGGCGACACGCCGCGGCGGCCCATCAGCTTGCGGTAATGTTCGCTGAAGTTGTGATAGCGCGGATCGCGGATGATCTCGATGACCTCCACGTCCTGGCCGATCTTCAGGCGCAGGCCCATCTCGCCGATCACCCGCTCGATCACCTCGCGGCGGCCGATCAGCACTGGATGGGCGATGCCGTCATCGACCACCACCTGGGCGCAGCGGATCACGCGCGGATCCTCGCCCTCGGCATAGACGACGCGCTTGGGCGCAGTCTTGGCCTTGGTGATGACCGGCTTCATGAACAGGCCGGAGCGGATGACGTACTGGTTCAACTGGTCCTGATAGGCGCGGAAATCGGCGATCGGCCGGGTGGCGACGCCGCTGTCCATGGCCGCCTTGGCGACCGCCGACGACACCTCGACGATCAGGCGCGGGTCGAAGGGCTTGGGCAGGATGTAGTCCGGGCCGAAGCGCAGCGATTCACCGACATAGGCCGCCGCCACCACGTCCGACGGTTCGGCGCGGGCGAGGTTGGCCATGGCGTGGGTCGCCGCGATCTTCATCTCCTCGTTCACCGTGGTGGCGCCGACGTCCAGCGCGCCGCGGAAGATGAAGGGGAAGCACAGGACGTTGTTGACCTGATTGGGGAAGTCGGAACGGCCGGTGGCGATGATGGCGTCCGGACGGGCTTCACGGGCCAGATCCGGCATGATCTCCGGCTCCGGGTTGGCGAGCGCCAGGATCAGCGGCTTGTCGGCCATGCGGGCCAGCAGCTCGGGCTTCAGCACCTTGGCGCCGGACAGGCCGAGGAAGATGTCGGCGCCGTCGATGACGTCGGAGAGCGCGCGCGCCTCGGTGTCGTGCGCGTAGGCCTCCTTGTATTCGTTCATCTCCTCGTTGCGGCCCTTGTGGACCACGCCGATGCGGTCGACCAGCCAGACATTCTCGCGGCGGACACCCAGCGACAGCATCAGGTCGAGGCAGGCGATGCCGGCCGCGCCGCCGCCGGTGGAGACCACCTTGACCTTCGAGATGTCCTTGCCGACCAGCGCCAGACCGTTCAGCACGGCCGCACCCACCACGATGGCGGTGCCGTGCTGGTCGTCGTGGAACACCGGGATCTTCATGCGCTCGCGGCAGCGGCGCTCGATCTCGAAGCAGGCGGGGGCGGCGATGTCTTCCAGGTTGATGGCGCCGAAGGTCGGCTCCAGCCGGATGATGGTGTCGACCAGCGCATCGACGTCATGCTCGTTCAGCTCGATGTCGAAGCAGTCGATGCCGGCGAACTTCTTGAAGAGGACGGCCTTGCCTTCCATCACCGGCTTGGCGGCATAGGGACCGATGTTGCCAAGGCCCAGCACGGCGGTGCCGTTGGTGACGACCGCCACCAGATTGGCCCGCGCCGTCAGCTCCGCCGTCTTCGACGGATCCTCGGCAATGGCGGTGCAGGCATAAGCGACGCCCGGCGAATATGCCAGCGCCAGATCGCGCTGGTTGGCCATGGGCTTGGTCGCGACTACTGCCAGCTTACCGGGCCGCGGGTTGCGGTGATACTCAAGCGCCATCGCCTCAAAATCGCCGGACATCGGGTCTCTTCCTCCGGTTAACGTGATTTCAGTTAATTCTTTGTGTTCGCTTTACCTGATTGGCGGTTATAGCCCATTCAGGCTGCTGCGCCAACCGCCCCGCGAAACGGAAAGGGGACGATTCGAACCAAATCGAAGCGTCCCCCTTACCTTACAGGATCCTCATGGAGGCCGGATGGATCATCTTTGGAATTTCCAAATCCGGTCCTGCATGTGTGCCGCGCGTTCTTTGCGGATCATCAGATCCGGGCGAGCGCCGGCTCCTTGAAGTGCTGCTGGTATTCGGCGACCGCCTTGCTCTCGTCGAACTCGCCTTCCATCTTGGCGACGACGACGGTGGCGACGCCGTTGCCGATCAGGTTGGTCAGCGCGCGGGCTTCCGACATGAAGCGGTCGACGCCCAGCAGCAGGGCCAGCCCTTCGATCGGCAGGACGCCGGTGGCCGACAGGGTGGCGGCCAGCGTCACGAAGCCGCCGCCGGTGACCGCCGCCGCACCCTTGGAGGTCAGCATCAGGATGATGAGGATGTACAGCTGCTGCCAGATCGTCAGGTCGACGTTGAAAGCCTGGGCGATGAAGATCGCCGCCATCGACAGGTAGATCGAGGTGCCGTCGAGGTTGAAGGAATAGCCGGTGGGGATCACCAGACCGACGACATGCTTGGAGCAGCCGAACTTCTGCATCTTCTCCATCATGCGCGGCAGCACGGACTCCGAGGAGGAGGTGCCGAGCACGATCAGCAGTTCCTGGCGGATGTAGCGGATGAAGTTCCAGATGCTGAAGCCGTAGGCCTTGGCGATGCTGCCCAGCACGACGAAGATGAAGATCGCCATGGTGAGGTAGACCGACGCCATCAGCTGACCCAGCGCCGTCAGCGACGAGATGCCGTATTTGCCGATGGTGAAGGACATGGCGCCGAAGGCACCGACCGGGGCGACGCGCATCAGGATGCCGATCACGCCGAACAGGGCATGGCCGATCTTGTCGAAGATGTCCTCGACCAGCTTGCCCTTCTGGCCCATGGCGGACAGGGCGACGCCGAACACCACCGCGAAGAACAGGATTTGCAGCATGTCGCCCTGGACGAAGGCGCCGACCACATTGTCGGGCACGATGCCGACGACGAAGTCGATGAAGCCGTGCTCGTGGGCGGAGGTGGCGTATTTCTGAACCGCGTCGGCCTTCAACTGGCCCGGCTGGATGTTCATGCCGGCGCCGGGGCGGATGAGGTTGACGATCAGCAGCCCGATGCCGAGCGCGAAGGTCGTCACCACCTCGAAATACAGCAGGGCCTTGCCGCCGACCTTGCCGACCTTCTTCAGGTTGCCGATCGAGGAGATGCCGGTCACCACCGTCAGGAAGACGATCGGGCCGATCACCATCTTGACCATCTTGATGAACAGGTCGCCCAGCGGCTTCATCTGCACGGCGATGGCCGGGTAGAAGTGCCCCAGCAGGATGCCAAGGCTGATGGCGGTCAGAACCTGGAAGGTCAGGTTGGTGTAGAAGGGCTTCTTCACCGTGCCCGACCGGACGGCGGTCGCGTCTGCGCTCATGTTGCTCTCCTCGTGGCGTTCCTCAGAACGGCGTTCCTGGCGGGGTGCCCGTTCTTTCGTCCGGCATTTGCACCGGCTGGGCGGGCGGACCCCAACTGATTGCTCCTGAAAGCAAGCGGTGGGCCAATTGCTGAATCCAGCAACATCAAGCATTTGCCGAATGGCCGAGGGCGAGAATCCGCACGACAGGGGGTCCAGCGATGTGCGAAAATCCGCACACTTCACAGCGCTGCGGCATCAATGTTGCGGCGCAGCACGATCAGGGAAGACGTTGCTGAGCAATCCGACCGATCCGGCGACAGATTCGACCGCCCTTCCCTCCCCCGCCGCGACGCTATCGCCGGCGACGCAGCTGGTCGCCCGGGCGCTGGAACGGCCGCGCCGCCTGCTGATGGTGGCGTTGCTGCTCGGCGTCCCGGCGGCGGCGGCATTGGCGGCGGGCTGGGCCTCGTCCCTGGCGCTGGACGATCTGAAGGAGAGCGCGCGGGCGCAGCTGGCGCTCTACAACGCCAACCTGCGGGCGGAGCTGGAGCGTCATGCCGCCGTTCCCCTGGCGCTGGCGCAGGATGACGAGGTGCGGGCCCTGCTGGTCAACCCGACGCCGGCCGCTGTCGACCGGCTGAACCGCAAGCTGCAGGGCATTGCCCAGGCGCTCGATGCGTTGGCGCTTTACGTGATGGACGCCAAGGGAACGACGCTGGCGGCCAGCAACTGGAACAGCGCCGCCAGCTTCGTCGGCGAGAATTTCTCCTACCGTCCCTATTTCCGCATGGCGATGGACCAGGGGGAAGGGCACCATTTCGCGCTGGGCACCACCTCGCTGGTGCCGGGCTATTACACGGCGAACCGGGTGGTGGCGGAAAACCGCACAGTGGGGGCGGTGGTGCTGAAGCTGGGGTTCGACCGGCTGGAGCGGGGCTGGACGCCGGGGCAGGAAAAGCTGCTGGTGACCGACCGTGATGGGGTGGTGTTCATCACCAACATGCCGTCTTGGCGCTATCACGCCCTGCCCCGCCGTCTGCCGATCAGCCTGCCCATCGTGCCGGAGGGCACCAGCGAAGGGTTGGACGTGCTGCCCTGGGCCTTCGGCGGGGGAGCCGACCGCATCGCGCTGGAGGAGAAGGACGGGGAGCGGCGCTATCTGCTGACCTCCGTCGCCATGCCCGGCGGCGATTGGACCCTGCACAGCCTGACCAGCCTCGATCCGGTGACCGCCCGCGCCTGGGTCGCCGGGCTGCTGGCCGCCGCCGCGGTGGCGATGGCCGCGCTCACCGCCTATGCCGTGGCGCTGCGGCGGGTGGCGCTGGTCGAGCGGATCGCCCTGCAGGAGGAATCGCGGGCGGAGCTGGAGCGCCGGGTCGCCGCCGCCACCGCCGACCTGCGCGCCGCGGAGAACGAGCTGACCCAAGCGGCCAAGCTGGCGGCGCTGGGCCAGATGTCGGCGGGCATCGCACACGAGATCAACCAGCCGCTGGCCGCCATGCGCAGCTTCGCCGACAACGCCGTGGTCCTGCTGGAGCGCGGGCGGATGGACGCGGTGCGCGACAATCTGGCGGAGATCGCCGAGCTGACCGACCGCATGGCTGCGATTACCCGCCAGTTAAAGGGCTTTGCCCGCCGCGCCTCCGGCACGCTCGGGCCGGTGTCGGTGCAGGGCGCGGTGAGCCAGGCGCTGGCCCTGCTGGAATCCAAGCTGCGGCGCGAGGATATCTCGGTGGAGGTCGATCTGCCCGACCAGCCGGTCCGGGTGGTGGCGGAGGATGTGCGGCTGCAGCAGGTGCTGGTCAACCTGATCGGTAATGCGGCGGACGCCATGCGCGGCTGTCCGGTGCGCCGCCTGCGCATCGGGCTGGTCGCGGCGGAGGGCGAGGCGCTGCTGAGCGTCGCCGACACCGGCGGCGGCATCGCCGAGGCCGACCTGCCCCGGCTGTTCGTCCCCTTCTTCACCACCAAGGAAGCCGGCGAGGGGCTGGGGCTGGGGCTGTCGATCAGCCACGGCATCGTCGAGGATTTCGGCGGCAGCCTGACCGCAGCCAACCGCAACGGCAAACCGGGTCACGGCGCCGTCTTCACCCTGCGGCTCACCACCACGGAGCAGGCCACATGAGTCAGTCCATTCCCGAGGCCGCCGGCGCCGTGCTGTTCGTGGATGACGAGCGGGCGGTGCGGCTGGCCGGGCAGCAGGCGCTGGAACTGGCGGGATTCGAGGTGACGGCGTGCGACGGGGCGGAGCGGGCCTTGCGTCATCTCGGCCGCGACTGGCCCGGCTGCCTCGTCACCGACGTGCGCATGCCGCAGATGGACGGGCTGGCCCTGCTGGCACGGGTGCGGGAGATCGACCCCGACCTGCCGGTCATCCTGATCACCGGCCATGGCGACGTGCCGATGGCGGTGGAGGCGATGCGCAACGGCGCCTACGACTTCCTGGAAAAGCCCTTTCCGTCCGACCGGCTGACCGAGATCGCCCGGCGCGCGGTGGAGAAGCGGCGGCTGGTGCTGGAGAACCGCCGGCTGCGGGCGCAGATCGCCGGCGGGGCCGATCCGGCTGGGACCATCGTCGGCCGCACGCCGGGCATCGAGCGGCTGCGCGCCACCATCGCCGCGGTCGCCGACACCGACGCCGACGTTCTGGTTTTCGGCGAGACCGGCACCGGCAAGGAGATGGTGGCCCGCGCGCTGCACGCCGCCAGCGGCCGGCGCAAGAACCCCTTCGTCGCGCTGAATTGCGGCGCCATGCCGGAGACGATCGTCGAGAGCGAGCTGTTCGGGCACGAGGCCGGCGCCTTCACCGGAGCCGCCAAGCGCCGGGTCGGCCGGATCGAACATGCCGGCGGCGGCACCCTGTTCCTGGACGAGATCGAAAGCATGCCGCTGGCCCTGCAGGTCAAGCTGCTGCGGGTGATCCAGGAACGGGTGGTCGAACCGCTGGGATCAAACGAGCAGGTGCCGGTCGACCTTCGCGTGGTCGCCGCCACCAAGGCCGATTTGCGGCAGGCGGCGGATGAGGGGAAATTCCGTGCCGATCTCTATTACCGGCTGAATGTGGTGGTGCTGACCATCCCGCCGCTGCGCGAACGCCGCGACGACATCCCGCTGCTGTTCCAGCATTTCGTCGCCCAGGCCGCCGCCCGCTACAACCGCGAGCCGCGGACGCCGACCCGTGAGCAGATGCAGCGGCTGATGCGCCAGGATTGGCCCGGCAACGTCCGCGAACTGCGCAACGCCGCCGACCGCTTCGTGCTGGGGCTGGAGGATATGGCCCCGGCGCCGGTGTCGGCGCCGTCGACGCTGTCGCTGGCCGAGCAGGTGGACCTGTTTGAGAAGGGCCTGATCCAGTCCGAACTCGCCCGCCACCGCGGCAGCGTGAAGGCCGCCATCGAGGCGCTGAACATCCCGCGCAAGACCTTCTACGACAAGCTGAAGCGCTATGGGCTGAGCCGGGAGGATTTCATCGACTAGCCACTTCTTTAGGCAACTCCCCCCTCCCCCTCTTCCCCCATTCGTCCAGTTGACATCCGGTTCCGCTTGCCGGCCGCACGCCCGGCTCCCATGTGGCTTCAGGTGTCCGGCCGCCCTTTCCATGATTCGGGAAACCGGCCTTCGGACAGCTCAGCCGGGCGGACCTTTCCTTCGTTTCGGCTGTTGTACTGGAGACCACGCAGCACCGACGTCGAAGGGGACGGCCTTAGAATGTCACCGAGGATTAGCACCATGACCCCCCGTCTCCTTGCGGAGCTTCTGGAACCGATCCTGACCGCAGCGGAAGACGACGAAGAGGCCCTGTCCGAGGCCGTGAACCTGACCGCGGAGGCCATGGCGGCGCTGGGCGCCACCGTGCTCGATCCCGACGGGAAGCCGGCCCGCGGGGTGTCCGATGAACGGGCCGTCGTCGCCGCGCTGAACACCCATGCGCACAATCTGATGCGCGACGGCCGGCTGGACGACGTGGTCGAGGCCCTGCAGGTGGCCGAGCGGATCGGCCGCCTCGCCCATCTGCCGCACCACCCGCGGACCGTCTGACCACTCTTTCGGGAGAAGGGCGCGGTCGTTCGTGGAAGCGGCTTCGCGGGTGCGGGAATTTCTCCCCGCCGTGCTGTTTGAGCGACGTGCCACCCAGCGCTCAACAGGGGAGGAGCCCTCGTGCCCACCGCGCCGCAGCCACATGCCCAGCCGAATGTCTTAGCCAACCCGCTGGAAAGCGGGATTCTCTCCCACCTTCAGGACGACCTGCTGCCGGACCATCTCCTGACCCGCCGCTGGTATGCGGCGAAGGACGCCGGCCGGCCGGTCGTGCGCATTATAGACGCCCTGCCGCTGCCGCTCGCCGGCGGATCGCAGGCCCAGCTCTGCCTGTTGCGGGTGGAGCCGCCGGGACGGGATCCGCAGCTCTACCAGCTTCCCCTGATCCTCGACCGCGGCACCGGCGAGGACGCGTCGGTGATCGCCGGGTCGAAGGACCTGCCGGTTCCGGGGCGCCTGCGCGACGGCTATGCCGATGACGGCGTGGTCCGTGCGCTGCTGGGCGCCATTCTGAAGCGTGATCCCGAACCCAGCGAAACCGCGCTGTCCGCCGGCCTGACCGCTGGCCACACCCGTGCCTGCGAGGCGCTGGCCGAACGGTTGCACGCCGACGCCCCGCTGCACCGGATGACCGCGGAACAGTCGAACACCTCCATCCGCGTCGGCGACGCCGCCATCCTCAAGGGGCTGCGCAAGCTGGAACCCGGCATGCACCCCGAACTGGAGGTCAGCCGCTTCCTGACCGAGGTGGCGCAGTTCCCCAACACGCCGGCCCTGCTGGGTTGGGTCGAGCGGTCCAACAGCTCCGGCTCGACCACGCTGTGCGTGATGCAGGAGTTGGTGCCGGAGGCGAAGGACGCCTGGGGCCATGTCACCGGCCATCTGAACGACCGCGTCGCCCGCTTCGAAGATAGTGAGGCGGCGCAGGCCGCCGATGCCGACAGCGTCGCCTTTCTGCGCCTGCTGGGGCAGCGGACGGCGGAGCTTCACCGGGCGCTCGCCACCCCTGGCGGCGGTGACGCCTTCACGCCCGAGCCGGCGACGGCGGAGCGGTTGAAGGAGTGGGCCGGCGGCGTGCGAACCCTGGCGAAGCGCGTGCTGGAACGGCTGCGTGCCGCCGGGCAGACGCTGGACCCGGCGATTGCCGCGCAGGCCAAGGCGCTTGCCGCCAGCGAGCCGGCGGTGATGGCGCAGATCGATGCGTTGATACCCGTGAATGCCGACCTCAGCGCCATGCGGCTGCATGGCGACTATCACCTGGGGCAGGTTCTGGTGTCGCGCGGCGACGTGCAGATCGTCGATTTCGAAGGCGAGCCGATGCGTCCGCTGGCCGAACGGCGGGCCAAGCACTGCATACTGCGCGACGTTGCCGGCATGCTGCGCTCCATCGCCTATGCCGCCGCCATGGCACGCGACGCGATGCCGGCCGGCCTCGATGGTCTGTCGCGCGATGCCCGCACGGCCTGGCTGTCCTGGTGGGAGGGGGCGGCGTCGGCCGCCTTCCTCGACGGCTATCGCGGTGCCATCGGCGACTGCCCCGGTTTCCCGCGCGATCCGCATGCGGCCCCGGCCCTGCTGAAGCTGTTCCTGCTGGAAAAGGCGCTGTACGAGGTCGGGTACGAGCTGGCCAACCGGCCGGGCTGGGTGGGGATCCCGCTGGCCGGCGTCACCGCCATCATCCGCGCCGATGCCGGGCCGGAGATCGCCAGCCGCGACCGTGATCGCATCCCCCCGGTGGACGAGCGCCGCCGCAGCCATTCCATGCCCTTCGGGGCGGAGGTGCAGGCCGACGGGTCCGTCCGCTTCTCCCTGTGGGCGCCGACGACGGCGTCCGTCCTGCTGTCGCTCGACGATGGCGGGCCGCCGCTGGCGATGGAGGGGCAGGAGGACGGCTGGTTCAGCCTGATCACCGCGCGGGCGCAGGCGGGCAGCCGCTACCGCTTCGTCCTGCCGGACGGGCTGGCGGTGCCGGATCCGGCCTCCCGCTTCCAGCCGGACGACGTGCATGGCTCCTCGGAGGTGATCGACCCCGGCGTGCATGCCTGGACCGACGCCGCCTGGACCGGCCGCCCCTGGCACGAGACGGTGCTGTACGAGCTGCATGTCGGCACCTTCACGCCCGAAGGCACCTTCCTGTCGGCCATCGACCGGTTGGACGATCTGGTCGAGCTGGGCGTCACCGCGATCGAGCTGATGCCGGTGGCCGACTTCCCGGGCACGCGCAATTGGGGTTATGACGGCGTGCTGCCCTTCGCGCCCGACAGCGCCTATGGCCGGCCGGAGGATCTGAAGACGCTGGTGCAGGAGGCGCATGCCCGCGGACTGATGGTCTTCCTCGACGTCGTCTACAACCATTTCGGGCCGGAGGGGAATTACCTCCACGCCTTCGCCGACAGCTTCTTCACTGACCGTCACAAGACGCCTTGGGGCGCGGCGATCAATGTCGACGGCGAGCGCAGCGCGCCGGTGCGCGACTTCTTCGTCCACAACGCGCTCTACTGGCTGGAGGAATACCACCTCGATGGGCTGCGGCTGGACGCGGTCCACGCCATCATCGACGACAGCGACCGCCATGTGCTGGAGGAACTGGCCGCGCGGGTGCATGGCCATTTCCAGAATCAGCGCCATGTCCATCTTGTGCTGGAGAACGACGCCAACCAGGCGCGTTTCCTGACCCGCCACCGCGAGGGCGATCCGCGCTGGCACACCGCCCAGTGGAATGACGACCTGCACCACTGCCTGCACAGCGCGGCGACCGGCGAGGATGGCGGCTATTATGCCGACTACGCCCACGACCCGGCCAAGTGGAGCCGCGCGCTGGCGGAAGGCTTCGCCTTCCAGGGCGACCCGTCGGCCTACCGCGACGGCGAGTTGCGCGGGGAACCGTCGGCCCATCTGCCGCCGACCGCCTTCGTCACCTTCATCCAGAACCACGACCAGATCGGCAACCGGGCCTTCGGCGAGCGCATCACCCATATCGCCAAGGCCGAGGCGGTGCGCGCCGCCACCATCCTCTACCTGCTGGGTCCGGGCATCCCCATGCTGTTCATGGGCGAGGAATGGGCGTCGGCCAAGCCCTTCCCCTTCTTCTGCGACTTCGGCGAGGAACTGGCGGAAGCCGTGCGCAAGGGTCGGGCGGAGGAGTTCGTCAAGTTCCCCGAATTCCAGAATCCCGACGCCCGCGCCCGCATCCCGGATCCGACCGCGCCGGAAACCGCGGAGTCGGCGAAGCTGGACTGGGATGCCCGCGGACAGGCGGAGCATGCCGGCTGGCTCGACTGGTATCGCCGGGCGTTGGCAGTGCGCCGGGCGGAAATCGTGCCCCGTCTGGACGGGGTTCCCGGCGGTGCGTCGAACCATAGGACAGTCGGGCGGACTGGGCTGACCGTCTGCTGGAAGCTGGGCGACGGCAGCCGCCTGCATGCCTTCGCCAATCTGGGCGACACGCCGGCAGCCGGATTTCCCGAGGCGTCGGGCCGTGTGCTGTGGACCGAAGGGGACGGGCTGACGGGCGACAGGCTCGGCCCCTGGTCGGTGGTGCTGTGGCTGGAGGAGGCCTCGGCGCTCGACCGGCTGGCCGACCGCATGGGGGTGGAGCGCTCCTTCGACAATGCCGCCGGAGAGACGGTGACGGCCAGCGAGGAGACCATCCGCGCCCTGTTATCCGCGATGGGGGTGGAGGCGGGGGACCAGGCCGCCGCGCTGGCCCATCTCGATCGGCTGGACGAGGAGGAGTATGGCCGCGCCCTGCCGCCGGCGGTGGTCCGCCGCGCCGGGGCGGCAGTCACCGTGCCGGTCACCCTGCCCCACGGCACCCGAACCCTGCGCTATACCCTGACGCTGGAAAGCGGGGAGACGCAGAGCGGCGTCGTCGGCTTCGGCAGCCTGCCGCGCTGCCGCTGCATCACCGCCGGCGACGTGACCTATGCCGAGCGGCGCCTGCCGTTGGGCAAATTGGACAAGGCCGGTTACCACACGCTGCGGGTGGAGACCGAGCATGGCGTGGCGGAAACCCGCCTGATCCTGGCGCCCGCCCGCTGCCATCTGCCGACGCCGATGCTGGTGGGAGAGAAGCTGTGGGGCATGTCGGCGCAGCTCTACACCCTGCGTAGCGGGAAGGACTGGGGCATCGGCGATTTCGGCGATTTGCGGACGCTGGCCGACATCGCGGCGGCGCGTGGGGCGGCGGTGATCGGGCTGAACCCGCTGCACGCCATGTTCCTCGACAATCCCGAGCATGCCAGCCCCTACTCCCCGGCCAGCCGGCTGTTCCTGAACCCGCTCTACATCGATGTCACCGCCGTGCCGGAGTTCCTTGACGATGCCGACATGCGCCGCCAAGTGGCCTCGCCCGAGTTCCGGCAGGCGCTGGAGGCGGCGCGCTCCACCTCCCATGTCAATTACACCGCGGTCGCCAAGCTGAAACTGCCGATCCTGGAAAAGCTCTTCGCCGATTTCCAGACATCGGCTAAGCCGGAACGCCGCGCCGCCTTCGACGCCTTCTGGATCGACGGCGGCATCGGGCTGGAGCGGTTCGCCACCTTCCAGGCGTTGCGTGAACGCTTCGCTGCGGACGGCAAGGCCGACTGGCACCAATGGCCAGCGGACTACCACGACGCCACCGCGCCGGCGGTGGAGCGGTTCGCCAAGGAGCATTCCGACCGCGTCGCCTATTACGCCTGGTTGCAATGGCTGGCCGACGACCAACTGCGCGTGGCGGCGGAGCGGGCCACCGAACTCGGCATGACCATCGGCTTCTACCGCGACCTTGCGGTCGGGGCCGACGCCAGCGGGGCGGAGACCTGGATGACGCCGCAGGCTGTGGTCGACGCCGCCCATGTCGGCGCTCCGCCCGACCTGTTCAACCCGGCCGGCCAGGATTGGGGGCTGCCGCCCTTCCATCCGCAGGCGTTGCGCGCGGCCGGCTATCAGCCCTTCATCGATCTGGTCCGCGCCAACATGCGGCATGCCGGTGCGTTGCGCATCGACCACGCCATGGCATTGCAGCATGTCTACTGGATCCCCGATGGCCACCCGCCGGGCGAGGGCGCCTATGTCGCCTATCCGATGGAGGATCTGCTGGGCATCCTGGCGCTGGAAAGCCAGCGGCACCGCTGTTTGGTGGTCGGCGAGGATCTTGGCACCGTGCCGGAGGGCTTCCGCGAGCGGATGACCGAGGCCGGGGTGCTGAGCTACCGCGTCGTCTTCTTCGAATGGACCGAGGATGGCGCCTTCAAGGGGCCGGACGAGTATCCCGAACTGGCGCTCGCCACCGTCGGCAGCCACGACCTCGCCACGCTTCGCGGCTGGTGGGAGGGCGACGACATCGTGCTGAAGGCCGAGACGGGCCTCTATCCGGCGGAGGACGAGGCGGAGAAGCAGCAGGCCCGCCGCTCCGCCGACCGCAACGCCCTGGTCGATGCCCTGCGCGCCGCCGACATCGCCCTGCCCGCCGGCTTCGGACCCGACAGCCCCTATGACGAGGCGCTGGACCATGCGGTGCATGCCTTCCTCGCCCGCACCAATGCGGCGCTGGCGGTGGCGCAGCTGGACGACCTGACCCGCGAGCGCGATCAGGTCAATCTGCCAGGCACCACCGACCAATACCCCAACTGGCGCCGCAAGCTGTCGATGACGCTGGAGGAACTGGCCGATGCGCCGGAGCCGGCGGCGGTCGCCGACATCCTGGCTGCGGCCCGCCCGTCCTCCTCCCCCGTCCGCCGCTAACAAAAAAACGCCCTTCCCTACTCCGAGGAGCACACACCCATGGCCCCCGCCGCCGGCAAGCCCATCCCTCGTGCGACGTACCGGGTCCAACTGAATGGCGAGTTCGGCTTCGACCGCACCGCCGCCATCGCCGATTACATCGCCCGCCTGGGCGTCAGCCATCTCTATGCCTCCCCCTACATGAAGGCGCGGCCGGGCAGCACCCACGGCTATGACATCGTCAATCACAATGAGCTGAACCCGGAGGTCGGCGACCAGAACGACTTCCGCGATCTGGTGGAGGCGCTGAAGCGCAACAACCTGGGCCAGATCCTGGACTTCGTCCCCAACCACATGGGTGTCGGCGGCAGCGACAACGAATGGTGGTTGAACGTCCTGGAGTGGGGACCGGATAGCCCGTATGCCGGGTATTTCGACATCGAATGGGAATCCGACTACCGCTATCTGCAGGGCAAGGTCTTAGTGCCGTTCCTGGGCGACCAGTATGGCGCGGTGCTGGTGTCGGGTGGGCTGGAGCTTCGCTTTGACAACGAGACCGGCAGCTTTGCCGTCTGGGCCTATGGCAGCCACAAGCTGCCGGTGCGGCCGCAGGATTATGGCATCATCCTGGGCAGCGACCACCCGGATCTGGAGCGGATCGCCGACGCCTTCACCCATCTGTTGGATGCCCGTCCCCACCAGCTTCGCCGCGCCTCCGACCTGAAGGCGGAACTGGCGGGGCTGGTGGCGACCCGGCCCGACATGGCCGATGCGATCAACCAGCGGCTTGCGGCCTTCCGTGGCTATCAGGGGGAGATCGACACCTGGGGCCATCTGCATGAGCTGATCGCCGGGCAGAACTGGCGTGTCGCCTATTTCAAGGTGGCGGCCGACGACATCAACTATCGCCGCTTCTTCAACATCAACGAGTTGGCCGGCCTGCGCATGGACGAGCCGGAGCTGTTCGACGTCGCCCACCGCATGGTGCTGGGGATGGTGGCGGACGGCACGCTCGACGGCATCCGCATCGACCACATCGACGGGCTGATCGACCCCAGGGGCTATTGCGAGCGGCTGGTCGCGGCCTCCCCAAAGCCCTTCTATCTGGTGGTCGAGAAGATCCTCGCCCGGCATGAGCGGTTGCGCGAAGACTGGCCGATCGACGGCACCACCGGCTATGAATATGCCAATCTGATGGGTGGACTGTTCGTCGATCCGAAGGCGGAGGAGGCCTTCACCCGCCTCTACGCCGACTTCATCGGCCGGCGCGACGATTTCGACGAGGTGGTGCGGCAGTGCAAGATCCGCATCATGGAAAGCGAGATGGCGAGCGAGTTGAACGTGCTGTCGCGCAAGGCGTCGCGCATCGCCCGCTCCAACCCCGCCACCGCCGATTTCACCGCCAACATCCTGCATCAGGCGCTGAAGGAGACCATCGCGCGTTTCCCGGTCTATCGCACCTATGTCGATGGCGGTGTGCCGAGCGACCTCGACCGCCGCGACATCGACTGGGCGATCTCCCAGGCGCGGCGGGTGGAACAGGGGCCGGACGGCTCGGTCTATGATTTCCTGCAGCGGCTGCTGACCACCGATCTGGTGGCGGCGCCCAAGAGCGGCTACAGCCATCAGCAGGTCACGCGCTTCGCCATGCGGTTCCAGCAGTACAGCGGGCCGGTGATGGCGAAGGGTCTGGAGGACACCGCCTTCTACCGCTACAACCGGCTGGTGGCGCTGAACGAGGTGGGCGGCCATCCCGACCATTTCGGCGTCAGCATCTCCGCCTTCCACCGCGCCAACCAGGACCGCGCCCGCAACTGGCCGAACAACATGCTGGCCAGCACCACCCACGACACCAAGCGCGGCGAGGACACCCGCGCCCGGCTCTACGCCCTGTCGGAGATGCCGGAGGAGTGGGAATGGCAGGTCCAGACCTGGAGCCGTCTCCTGCGCGCCCGTCGCGGCGACGTGGAGGGCACCGCCCCGCCCGACCGCAACGACGAATACCTGTTTTATCAGTTGCTGCTCGGTGCGTGGTCGGCGGAGCTGACCGGTGCCTCGGTCGAGCAGATCGACCAGTCGGCGATGACCGCCTTCGCCGAGCGCATCGTCGGCGCCATGACCAAATCAATGCGCGAGGCCAAGCTGCATTCGACCTGGGCCGCGCCGAACGAGGCCTATGAAGGAGCGGTCGTCAGCTTCATCCACGATGCGCTGGACGTGACCCGCCGCAACGCCTTCCTGGAGGCCTTCCTGCCCTTCCAGGCGGCTCTGGCGCGGATCGGTATGGTCAACGGTCTGTCTCAGGCACTGCTGAAGCTGACCAGCCCCGGCGTGCCCGACATTTATCAGGGTTGCGAGCTGTGGAACCTCAGCCTCGTCGATCCGGACAATCGGCTGCCGGTGGATTACGACGCCCGCCGTAGGCTGCTGGACGAGATCGAAGAGGCGGTGGAGCGCGGCGCCGTGCCCGGTTTGCTGGAGCGCTGGACCGACGGTGCGGTGAAGCTGGCGGTGACCCGGCAGGCCCTGGCGGTCCGTGCGGAGATGCCGGAGGTCTTCAGCGCCGGCGATTATCTGCCGCTGGAGGCGACCGGCGACCGCGCCGACCATGTGGTGGCCTATGCCCGTCGCAGCGGCGACACTGCGGTGCTGGTGGCGGTGCCGCGGCTGGTCGGGCAGTTGGGCGACAGCCCGGACTGGGGAAACACCGCCATCCCGCTGCCGCGCGGCGCCCGCTGGCGCAACCGGCTGACCGGGGCGGAGGTGGAGGGCGGCGACGCGGTGATGGCGGCGACGCTGTTCGCCGATCTGCCGGTGGCCCTGCTGTCGCAGGAAGGCTGACGCCGGCACCGAGAGGAACGGGCGCGCGAGTGATCGCGCGCCCTTCCGTTTTTCCGGGATAGGAAAGGTCAGCGGGTCGTGCTGCCGGCGCCCGGGCGGGAACCGCCCGCCGAACCGCCCATGGAGCCTGACGGCTGCTGCGTGCCGACCGGCCCATCAGAGCCGGTGCCCATCGAGCCGCTGTTGCCCAGGCTGTTACCGCCCGTGCCGCTGGTCGAGCTGGAGGAGCCCGATCCGGTCATCGACCCGCTGCCCGTGGACGACCCGCTGGTGGATGACCCGCTGGTCGCGCCGCTGTTGCTGTCGACGCCGCCCATGCTGCCGCAACCCAGCTGGTTGTTGGAGGTGCAGGGCGGGTTGGTCTGGTTGGCGTTGGTGCTTGGACCGGCGCTGGTCGCGGCGGGGCTGCCGGAGATGGAACCGCTGCTGTCGGCGAAGGCCGGGGCGGCCATCAGGGCGAGAGCGGCGGCGGTGCCGATCATCAGGCTCTTCATGACGATTCCTTTCGCTGTGCATGCCCGTCGACGCCGGTCTGTCGGCGGCCGGGCTGCCGTGGTCCGGGGAGCATCGAAATCTTGCGCGGGGCCATCTTGCGCGGGGCCCAATCCGTCCCCGCTTTCCAGCCCACCAACAGCGGCGATCCGCAATGGTTGCGCCGTCATCTTCCGCGGCCTGCGATGCCCCGACGATGCCACACCGGACCGCCGGCATCGCGCGTGGCGCAAAAAAGAGAACGCCCGCCGAAGGGCGGGCGTTCTCAGGGGACGATGCGCCAGGGGGGCCGGTCAGGCCGTGCGTGCCTTCGACAAGTTGGCGGCGCTCAGGCTGGCGGTGGTGGCGACGGAGCCGTGGAAGATTTCCAGCGCGGCCGGCGTGGAAGACGGCCGCAGGCCACCCAGGATTTCACCCGCCGCGCCGACGGCCTGCACCAGCGCGTCCGGCATCACCGGCTTGCGCAGCAGGCCCATGGCGAATTCGCGGGCTTCGGCCGCGTGGTGGTCGAAACCGGTCATCAGCAACGACGGAACGCCGTTTTCCTCCCACAGCCGGCGGGCGAGCACCAGACCGTTCTCCCCACCGGCGAGATTGACGTCGACCAGCGCAAGGTCGGGACATTCGCGGGCACCGACCCGCGCGGCCTTCACGGCATCGCGCAGCGGTCCAACCACGGTGTAGCCCGCGTTCTCCAGAACGGCCTTCACGGCCGGACCGATCAGCGGATCGTCCTCGACGACAAGCAACTTCAAGACGGCATGCTCCCTTGATCGACGGTGCGGGCTTATAGCCCGTCCCGTCCGGTTTTCGAAGCGGGTTCGGCTTCGATCAACTGAACCGCCCATGTTTGTCGCGGTTCCGCTCCGTTCAAGAGGTCTAAGGGGTACTCCCTTGCGGGTATGCCGCCTCACTGAACGTCCGGGTTGGAAACATACACCATTGCAGCGTGTTTTACCCGGACGCGAGAGAGGAAAAATGCAATGACTTTCGTTGAACTGACCGATACGACCGGGGACTCCGTTCTGGTGAATCCAATCGCGGTCGCATATCTACGTGCGACCGCGGACGGCGGCACCGAACTCCATTTTGCCGGCCGGGCGGAGCCGCTGCGACTGCCGGGCGCGCCGTCCGACGTCGCCCGCACCCTGGAAAACGCCGCACCCACCCCGCCCGATCCTACCCTGTCGTTGCTGGCCTGAAGATAAGCTCAGCCTCTGGGATAGCTTGGCGCACGCTTCTCGAAGAAGGCGGTGATGCCCTCCGCCGCCTCCGCCCCGTGCAGGGCCTCGACAAAGAAAGCGGCCTCGCGGTCGAGCTGATCGTCGGGCGCGCCGAAGCCGCTCTCGATCAGTCGCTTGGCCCGGCCGATGGCGAGCGTCGGCCCCTCGGCCAGCCGCTCCGCCCAGGCCAGGGCTTCGGCCAGGGCGGTGCCGGGAGCCACCACCCGGTTGACGATGGCAAGCTGGGCCAGCCGCGCCGCGCCGATCTTGCCGCCCTCGAACATGATCTCGGCGGCGAGCTGCGGCGTCGCGGCACGGGCGAGGAAGGCCGACGCGCCGCCGTCCGGGTTCAGCCCGACCTTCACATAGGCCAGCGTGAACACCGCATCCTCCGCCGCGACGATCAGGTCGCAGCCGAGAGCAACCGAGAAGCCGGCTCCGGCGGCGGCCCCTTCGACGGCGGCGATCACCGGCTTGGGGCAGGCGCGCATGGCGCGGGTCCAACCATGGAAGCGCTCCAGGCTGGCGCGGGTCACCTCCGGGTCGGCCTTGGCGTTGCCGAGCAGCCGGCCAAGGTTGCCGCCGGAGCAGAAGCTGCCGTTGGCCCCGGTCAGGACGATGGCACCCACGCCCGGATCCTCGGCCGCCTGGGTCAGCGCGTCGCGGGCGGCGGCCATCATCTCCGGCCCCAGCGCGTTCTTGGTGGCGGCGTCGTCCATCGTCAGCACCATCACGCGGCCCTGGCGCGCGACGGTCAATTGTCCGCTCATAGCTCGGTCCCCTCCCGGTTTTCGCTGCCCGACCGGTATTTGAACATGCCTTCCGACGTGGCGATCAGGGCGCCGGTGTCGCCATGGCGGAGTTCCGCCGCCACCCCGACGATCTTGCGCCCGCCGCCGCGCAGCCGGCCGGTGGCGACCAGCGTACCGGTGCGCGCCTGCCCCAGGAAGCTGGTCGAGAGCGACAGCGTCACCACCCGCCGCACCCGGCCGGGGAAGGGACAGTATGTTGCCGAGAATCCGGAAACCGTGTCCAAAAGCGTCGTCATGACCCCGCCATGCACGACGCCGGCCCGGTTCAGGTGGCGCTCGTCGATGGTCATGGTGAGTTCCGCCGCTCCCTCCTCCCAGCGACTCAGGGTATAGCCCAGCAGGCGCTGGAAGCCGGATTCCGGCTCCCCGTTCAGCAGATCGTCCATACCCTGTTCGTCCATCCCCTGCCCCATCACGCGGCCGTTTCGTGTGCGAAGTAAAGCGCGTGCAGGCGCTCCAGGTCCACCCGGTCGCCGCGTTCGGACAGCACCACCTTGCCGGATTGCATCAGATAGACGTGGTCGGCGATCTTCAGCGCGCGGCTGGTGTTCTGCTCCACCAGCAGGATGGTCAAGCCCTCCGCCCGCAGCCGGGCCAGAATGCGGAAGATCTCGTCCACCACCACGGGGGCGAGGCCCAGCGACGGCTCGTCGATCAGGCAGACGCGCGGCTGTTCCATCAGGCCGCGGCCGATGGCGAGCATCTGCGCCTCTCCCCCCGACAGGGTGCCGGCGATCTGGCCGCGCCGTTCGGCCAGCCGGGGGAACATGTCCATGACCATCGCCTTGTTGCGCTTCCAGTCCTTGCGGCAGCCGCGCGGGAAGGCGCCCATCATCAGGTTGTCCTCCACCGTCATGTCGGGGAAGATCATCCGGCCTTCCGGGATCATCACCACCCCGTCGGCGACCCGGTCCCAGGTCTTCACCGCCTTGCGGCTCTGCCCGTCGACGCGGATGTCGCCCGAGGTGGCGGGCACCAGCCCCATGATGGCGCGCAGCAGCGTGGTCTTGCCGGCCCCGTTCGGGCCGACGATCACCGTGGTCTTGCCGGTCTCCACTGACAGCGAGACGTCCCACAGCACGTTGATCGCGCCATAGCCGGCCCGCAGCGTCAGGATGTCGAGTGCGTTGGTCATGACGCCTCCGCAAGTGTGGTTTCGCCGGTGTAGCTGCGGATCACCTCCGGGTCGCGGAACACCGCGTCGGGGGAGCCGTCGGCGATGATCTGGCCGAAATTCAGCACCAGCACCCGCGGGCAGAGCGCGGCAATGGTGGCGATGTCATGCTCGATGATGACCATGGCGAGACGGTAGCGGTCGCGCACCGCCGCCAGCCGTTCCATGAAGGCGCGCTTGCTGCTGGTCTCCAGCCCGGCCAGCACCTCGTCGAGCAGAAGCAGGCTGGGTTCGGTGGCCAGCGCCTTGCCGACCTCCAGCGCCTTGTGTTCGGTCAGCGCCAATTCGGTGGTGGCATCGCGGTCGGCCTTGTCGCGCAGGTTCAGGATGTCGAGGATCTCGTCGATCCGCTTCGGGTCCTTTTTCCCGGCGCCGAAGCGCTGGGCGACCAGCAGATTCTCCCGCACCGTGCAGTGGCCGAAAGGGCGCGGGATCTGGAAGCTGCGGCCGATGCCGAGCCGCGCCCGCTTCCATTCCGGCAGCTTCAGCAGCGAGGTGCCGCGGAAGTCGAGCCGGCCGGCGGTCGGCCGCACCACGCCGGAGATGACGTTGAACAGAGTGGTCTTGCCGGCGCCGTTCGGGCCGACCAGACCGATGCTCTCCCCCTCCGCGACGGAGAAGCTGGCGCTCTTCAGCGCCTGCACGCCGCCGAAATTGACCTGGACGCCTTCAAGCGTGAGCATGGCGGCTCTCCTTCACCGTGCGGCGGCGCAAGGCCGGCATCAACCCGCCGGGGCTGAACAGGATCATGGCGCAGAGCAGCACGCCGAGGATCATCTGGTGGCCGTGTGGCAGGATCGGCTTGAACAGCAGCTGGTCGACCAGATAGATCGCCAGCGCCCCGACCACCGGCCCCCACACCGTGCGGTAGCCGCCGAAGATCGCCGCCGCGATGGGCAACACGGTCCAGCCGCTGGAAAAGGCATAGTCGGGGTCGAGGAAGCTAATGAAATGGGCATTGAAGGCGCCGACCACCCCGGTGATGAAGGCCGACAGCACCAGCATCGCCGCCTTCAGATGCGTGCTAGGCACGCCGACGACGCGGGTCGCCACCTCGGTATCATGCATCGCCTTCAGCGCGAGGCCCCAGGTGCTGCGCCGGACGGCGTCATAGGCCAGCGCCGCCAGCACCACGATGGTCAGGATGATGAGATAGCCGCCCAGCTTCTCGCCGAATTCAAAACCAAAGACGGTGGGAAAGCGCGGGATCGACAGCAGTCCGCCGGCGCCGCCGGTGACCGATGTCATCTCGGTCGCCAGGATCTGGAAGATGTGGGCGTAGGCGAGGATGGCGAGCGCGAAATAGGGACCGCGCAGCCGCAGCGCCGGCAGCATGGCGATGGAGGACACCGCCGCCCCTACCCCGCCCAGCAGCACGGATGCTGCGACCGGCACCCCCAGCTTCATCGCCAGCACGGCGGAGGTGTAGGAGCCGACGCCGAAGAAGGCGGCGTGCCCGAAGCTGACCATGCCGCCGAGATTGCCCAGCAGCGCCCAGGCCACCGCCACCCCGGCGATGGTCAGCGCCGCGACGATCAGCCCAAGCACGTAAGCGTTGCCGCCGAACAGCAACGGCACGCCGAGATAGGCGAAGGCGAGTGCCGCGATCAGAAGAAGTCGGTTCGTCAGGGAGTTTTTCATCGCGCCAGTGCCCTCCCGCCGCCGAACAGGCCCGAGGGCGAGACGAACAGCACGACCAGGAACAGGATCATTCCCGCCAACTCCTGCAGCGAGGCCGACAGATAGGTGACCGTCAGCGATTCGATGACGCCGATCATGATGGCGCCGATCAGCACGCCAGGGATCGACCCCATCCCGGCCAGCACGGTGATGATGAAGGCCTTGACCGTCAGCACATGGCCCAAGGCCGGGAAGACGGTCTTGCCGGTGTAGATGGCGAAGCCGGCGAAGGTGGCGAGCAGGGCCGCGATCAGGAAGGACAGGATCTCGATCTTGCGCGGGTTGACGCCCATCAGCGTCGCCGCCGCCCGGTTCGACGACAGCGCCCGCACCGCCCGGCCCTGCCAGGAATGGTTCAGCCACCACCAGACGCCCGCCATCAGCACCAGCCCGCCGACGAAGGCCGCGACCTCCGCGTTCATCGCGAACAGCGTGTCGGCGATCACCATCGAATCCTGGAACCAGGGGTCGGAGGTCGAATGGATGTCGGCCGCCCAGATCGACAGGATGGCGTTGGTCAGGATGATTCCCAACCCGAAGGTGAGGATCAGCGAATTGATCTCGCGGTCCTGGTGAATGCGGCTGAGCAGCGCATAGACGATGGCCGACGCCGCCCCGACGATCACCAGCGCCACCGGGATCGCCATCACCGGGCTGACGCCATAGTTGGTTTCCGCCGCATAGGCGACATAGGCGGCCAGCAGCACCAGCTCGCCATGGGCGAGGTTGATGACCCGCATGGTGCCGAACACCAGAGCCAGACCGACCGCCACGGTCGCGTAATAGCCGCCGGCGAGCAGGCCCGAGAACAGTGCCTGGAGCGTCAGTTCAAGCATGGATTGCGCCCTGTTGGGGGTGGCGGGGTGGGTTGTTGCTCTGCCCCCTCCCCATCCCTCCCCCGCTTCGCGGGAGAGGGGGTAGAATGCTTGCGGGAGTATTTCAAACGGGCGGCGGCAGTCCCCTCTCCCGCGAAGCGGGGGAGGGTTAGGGAGGGGGCATTCGGAGCCAACACCTCCCCTCAACTCACCACGGCACGGCCGGGAAGTTCATCTTTCCGTTGGCGGCGTCCTTCGGCCAGACCAGGACCACCTTGCCGCCCTGGTGCTGGCCCATGCGGTGGGTGAAGTTCAGGTTGTCGCCGTTCTTGTCGAAGGTGACGCGGCCGATCAGGGTGTTGGCATCGGTCTTGCGCAGCTCTTCCGGCAGTCCGCCCTTGCCCAGCGTCCCGGCCTCGTCGGCGCGGACGACGGCGTCGATCAGCAGGCGGGTCTGGACGTAGCCGAACTGGCCGAGATAGTCGGGGTCCTTGTTGAACAGCTTCTTGTAGGTGGCGGCGAACTCCACCGCCTCCGGCTGGGTGAATTCCACCGGATAGGGCAGCATTGAGGTGCCGTAGACATTCTCCATCAGGTCGGGGAATTCCTTGGCCATCTGCGCGGTGGCGAGCGACCAGACGCCGACCATCGCCTTGACCTGCGGCTTCAGCACCTTGGATGCCCGCAGGATACCGACATAGTCGTTCTCGTAGCCGACCATGGCGATGACGTCGGGGCGGTCCTGCAGCTTCACCTTGTTCATCAGCGGTTTGAAGTCGCTGGTGGAGCCGTCGAACTCGTGCATGCCCACCGTGACGCCCTTGGCGGTCAGCGCGGTGTTGACCTGTTTGGCGAGGCTGCTGGTCGCGTCCTTGTTCAGATAGACGATGGAGACCTTCTTGGCGCCCATGTCCTGCAACAGACCGATCATGGCCAGCGCATAGCCGTCGGTGTTGTTGATGCGGAAGAAGGTGGGATAGCCGCGCTGGGTCAGTTCCGGCGAGACGCCGCCCGAGGTGATGTAGACCAGCCCGGCCTTCTGCGCCGCTTCCGACGCCGGGCCGATGATGTTGGAGCCGTAGCCGCCGGTGATTGCCACCACCCCTTCGCCCGCCAGCTTCTCCACCGCCGCGACCGCCTTGGCGGGGGAGGTCTCGTCGTCGATGGTCTCGACCTTGAAGCTGTGCTTGCCGGCATAGCTCTTGTTCGCCATGTCGATGGCGACGGCGATGCCCTCATGCATGCCCTGGCCGACGCGGGCGAGGCTGCCGGTCAGCGGCAGTTCGGAGCCCAGCAGGAACTCCTTGGCCTGCGCCGCCCCGGCGCCGAGCGCCACCGACAGGGCCAGTGCGGATACGGTTGCGAGTTTGGCGATCGTCCGGGTCATGCTTTCGTTCCCTCCCATGGGTTTTGTTGTTCGGGCTTTGTTGGTTGTGTCAGGCGGCCATCACCTCGGCGGCCAGGGCGCGGAGGCCGCTTTTCAGCAGCTTTCCGGTCGGGCTGGCCGGCAGGGCGTCCATGGCGACGATGCGCGACGGGCGCTTGTAGGGGGCGAGGCGCTCGGCGGCCCAGGCCTTCAACTCGTCCTCGCTGGCGCTGCGGCCGGGGACGAACTGGACAAAGGCCACCACCTCCTCGTTGCCGGCGACGGCGTGGCCGACGACCGCGGCCAGCGTCACCGCCGGGTGGCTGGTCAGCACGCCCTCCACCTCCTCCGGATAGACGTTGAAGCCGGAGCGGATGACGATCTCGCGGATACGGCCGACCACCGCGACGCAGCCGTCAGGCTCCAGCCGGGCGACGTCGCCGGTCTTCAGCCAGCCGTCGTCGGTGATGGCCTGGGACGTCAGTGCGGGTTCACGGTAGTAACCGAGCATCACGTTGGGGGCGCGGACCCACAGCTCTCCCGGCTCGCCGTCGGCAACGTCCTGGCCGGTGACATGGTCGACGAAGCGCATCTCCACCAGCGGCAGGGCCGGACCGATGGAGGTGTCGCTGCGCGGTGCGTCCAGCCGGGTCTGCGTCACCGTCGGCGAGCATTCGGTCAGGCCGTAGCCGTTGTGCAGCGGCAGGCCGAAGACCCGCTCCACCGCCTGCTTGAGGTCGAGGTCCAGCACCGACCCGCCCGAGGACAGGTAGCGCAGGGCCGGCGCCGACAGAGTACGGCCGGTGACGGTGGCGTGCTCCACCAGCTTGGCGTACATGGCTGGAACACCCTGGAACACGGTCACCCCATCCTGTTCCAACGCCTGCCACACGGCGGCGGGGGAGAAGCGGGGGACCGTGTGCAGGCAGCCGCCGGCATAGAGGGTGCCGAGGCAGGTGGAGGCGAGGCCGAAGACGTGGCTGACCGGCAGCACGCCATAGGTGCGGTCGCTGGGGCCGAGCCCGCGCATCCAGCCCGACACCGAGGCGACGAACAGCAGGCCCCGGTGGGACAGCATCACGCCCTTGGGCTTGCCGGTGGTGCCGGAGGTGTAGATCAAGGCGCCGACCTGCCGCTGGTTGCCGGCATGGACCGGCTCCGGATCGGCGTCCAGCAGCGGGCCGACCGCCATCGGCGGCAGGTCGGGGTCGCCCAGCGGCTCGGCGCCATGGCGGGCGGCATGGGCGGCGGCGTCGGGGGATACCGTATCGGTATAGAAGATGCGACGCGGTTGGCAGTGATCGCGGATGGTGTCGATCTCGCGATCCGACAGCCGGGCGTTCACGATGACCGGCCAAGCGTCGCACTCGCTGGCCGCCAGGATCAGGGTGACCGCAGCGAGGCTGTTCTCGCAGACGATCATCACCCGGTCGCCGCCGACCACCCCCAGCCGCCGGAGATGCGCGGCGGCGCTGCCGACCGCCTGGGCAAGGCGGCGGTAGCTCCATTCCTGCGTCCCGTCGAACAGGGCGGGGGCGTCCGGCGTCCGTTCCGCCCAGGCGAGCGCGGCGTGGCTGATGCGCGGCGGCAGCGCCGCCACCATCGCGGCGAAATCGGGAACCGGCCGCCCCACAGTCATGCCGCCTCCCGGATCATATTGCGGGCGATGACGAGCTGCTGGATCTGGGTGGTGCCCTCATAGATGCGGAACAGGCGGACGTCGCGATAGAAGCGCTCGATCCCGTAATCGGCGATGTAGCCGGCACCGCCATGGATCTGCACCGCCCGGTCGGCGACGCGGCCGACCATCTCGGTCGAGAACATCTTGCAGCAGGCGGCGTCGGTGTTGACGTTCTGCCCGGCATCACGGCGTCGCGCGGTTTCCACCACCATGCAGCGGGCGGCGTAGGCTTCGGCGCGGCTGTCGGCCAGCATCGCCTGGATCAGCTGGAATTCGGCGAGCGGCTGGCCGAACTGCTTGCGCTCCATGGCGTAGGACAGGCTGTCGCGGATCAGCCGCTCGGCAAGACCGACGCAGACGGCGCCGATGTGCAGGCGGCCGCGGTCCAGCACCTTCATCGCCGTCTTGAAGCCCTGCCCTTCCTTGCCGCCCAGGATGGCGCTGGCCGGGACGCGGCAGTCCTCGAAGATCACGTCGCAGGTGTGGGCGCCCTTCTGGCCCATCTTCTTGTCGATGGGGCCGAGCGACAGGCCGGGCGTCCCCGCCTCCACCAGGAAGGCCGACACGCCGCGGGCGTCGCGGCTGTCCAGATCAGTGCGGGCGAAAACGGTGAAGAGGCCGGCCTGCGGCGCGTTGGTGATGTAGCGCTTGGTGCCGTTCAGGATGAAATGGTCGCCGTCGCGCCGGGCGGTGGTGCGGAGCGAGCCGGCGTCGGAGCCCGATTCCGGTTCGGTCAGGGCGAAGGCGCCAACGATCTCGCCGGCGGCCAGACGCGGCAGATAGTTCTGCTTCTGCTCCTCCGTCCCGTCGATGACGATGCCCTGGGAGCCGATGCCGTTGTTGGTCCCGATCAGTGAGCGGAAGGCGGGAGAGGTCTGGCCCAGCTGGAAGGCGACCTGCACCTCGTCCGACATCGACAGGCCGAGCCCGCCATATTCCTCCGGGATCGACAGGCCGAACAGGCCCATCTCGCGCATCGCGGCGATCACCTCGGCGGGGATGGCGTCGTCTTCGGCAACCTTATGCTCAAGCGGGACCAGCTTTTCGCGGACGAAGCGCCCCAGCGTGTCCAGCAGTTGATCCAAAACGTCCTTGTCCAAGGCCATGCGTGCTCTCCGTCCGGGGAGAATGATTTCAGGGGAAACCAAGCATCAAAGGGAATTGAGGGGGCGCCGCCTCATCTGTTCGTTGGCCACGCTGACAGATGAGGCGGAGGCTGTCAACAAAATGAAATTGCATTCCGTTATACGAAATTATAGCGGTGGACCGAAGGGCTGCCGCGCGTCCGTGCGGGCTTGCCAGCCGGAGCGAAGCGGTTAACCTTTTCGGAAATCAGCGGCCCGGCATCACGGGCTGACAAATGACCGGAGGGTTTGGGATGATCGACCTCTATTTCTGGCCGACGCCGAATGGCCACAAGATCACGATCTTTCTCGAGGAAGCCGGACTGGACTACCAGTTCAAGCCGGTGAACATCTCCACCGGCGACCAGTTCAAGCCGGAATTCCTCGCCTTCTCGCCCAACAACCGCATGCCGGCAATCATCGACAATGCTCCGGCCGATGGCGGCGAGCCGATCAGTGTCTTCGAATCCGGCGCCATCCTGGTCTATCTGGCCGAGAAGACCGGCAAGTTCCTGCCCAGCGACGTGCGTGGCCGCAAGACGGTTCTCGAATGGCTGTTCTGGCAGGTCGGCGGCCTCGGCCCGATGGCGGGTCAGAACCACCATTTCGTGCAGTACGCGCCGGAACGCATCCCCTACGCCATGGAACGCTACGTCAAGGAGACGAGTCGTCTCTATGGCGTGATGGACAAGCGCCTTGCCGACAACGAGTTCCTGGGCGGGGCGGAGCTGTCCATCGCCGATATGGCGAGCTATCCCTGGATCGTCCCGCATGAACGCCAGCAGCAGGATCTGGACAACTTCCCCAACCTGAAGCGCTGGTTCAACGCGATCAAGGAGCGGCCGGCGGTGGTGCGCGCCTATGAAAAGGGGCAGGCGGTGAACCCCAACCGCACGCCCACGGTGAACGAGGAAAGCAAGAAGATCCTGTTCGGCCAGTCCGCCGATACGGTCAAGCGCTGAGAACCGCGATGGCCGGCCCGGCGCTCGATGCTGGGCCGGCGTATCGGTATAGAAACCGCTTCTTTCGCTTCATCCCTTTGCGCCGCTCAGACTTTTGGGGATCCCCGGCGTAGACGGGACCGTTCGCGGATCCAGGGTGTTGTTTTCGGTAGAGAATATCTTCCGGAGACGCCGCGCCGATGAGCATCTGGCCCCGCCCCGACTCCGCCCGCCCGACCTCCGACGGTCCCGCCATCGAAACGGCGATCGGTCCCGCCACATCTCCCGAAATACGGATTTCCCTGCACCCCCTGCCCACCATGCCGGAACTGGCGCAGGCATGGACGGACCTGGAGAGTCGCGCCGATTCCTCCTTCTTTCTCTCCTGGACCTGGATCGGCTCCTGGCTGGCGCAGATGCCGGATGCCATCGAGCCGAATGTGCTGGTGGCTCTGCGGGGCGACGAGCCGGTCGGTCTGGCCGTGCTCTGCCCGCGGGTGCGGCGACGGTTCGGGCTGCTGCCCAGCCGCTGCTGGATGCTGCACGAGACCGGCGACCGCAGCTATGACCGGCTGTTCATGGAGTATAACGGCATCCTCGCCGACCGCCGGGTCGCCGACGAGGTGACGGACGCCATGCTGCACTGGCTGGACGAGCGGCTTGCCGCCAACGACGAGCTGGTGCTGGGCGGGCTTACCCTGGCGGCGGAGCGGGCCGCCCGGCGGGTGGCGGCGCGAACCGGTCATACGCTGCAATTGCGCATCGCGGATTCGGCGCAGTGGGTCGACCTCGGCACGGTTCGGGCCGGCGGCGGCGATTTCCGCGGCGGCCTCGGCCGCAACACGCGGGCGGCGGTGAACCGGACGGAACGGCTTTACCGCGCCCGTGGCGCGCTGGAACACCGCGTCGCCGCGACGGTGGACGAGGCGATGGAGTATTTCGCCGGGATGGAGGTCCTGCATCAGGCCGGCTGGCAGGCGCGCGGACAGGTGGGCGCCTTCGCCAATCCGGCCTTCCGCCCCTTCCACGAAAGGCTGATCGCCGAGGGGATGCCGCGCGGCGCGGTGCGGCTGAGCCGGGTCAGCGCCGGCGGGCGGCCGATCGGTTATCTCTACAACTTCGTCCATCGCAACCGCGTCCTGAATTATCAGGGCGGCTTCGCCTTCGAGGCCGACAACCGGCTGAAGCCGGGGCTGCTGAGCCATGTGCTGGCCATCGAGGATGCGCTCGCCCGCGGCGAGGACTGCTACGACTTCATGTCGACGCCGGCCGGGCACAAGCCGCTGCTCTCCAACGCCGAACAGCCGATGAACTGGCTGACGCTCGGCCCCGACCGGCTCAGCCGGCGGATGGAGGCGCATTGCCGCCGGGCGCGCGGGGTGATGGTCGATGCCGTCAAACGGTCGCTGCGCGGCTGGATCGCGCCGGCAAAAGGGATCTGAGAAGGGAGAGCGTTCGCCATGGCAACGGGAGCGAAAGCCGGGCCGCTGGCCTGCGTGTTGGGCGACATGGATCTGGTGCGCCCGCTGGGGCTGGCCGGCATCCGCTGTGCCGTGGTCGGAGCACCGGGCGGGGCGACGGCCCATTCCCGCTTCACCGAGCGGCTGATCCCGTGGGAGGGCGGCAACGACGACGTGCTGGTCGACCGGCTGCTACGGTTCGGCGCCGCGCAAGCCGAAAAGCCGGTGCTCTATATGGAGGAGGACGCGCAACTTCTGATGGTGTCGCGCCACCGCGACCGGCTGGCTGCCGTGTTCCGCTTTGCCCTGGCCGAGGCCGATCTGGTGGAGACGCTGGTCGACAAGGGGCGGTTCCAGGCACTGGCGGAGCGGCTGGACCTGCCGGTTCCCCGCACCCGGCGCCTGAGCCCCCTGCCCGGCAGTGAGGCGCCGGATCTGGACCTGCGCTATCCGCTCATCGTCAAGCCGCTGACCCGCCGTCCGCCCTGGGACGAGATCGAGGGGCTGGGCAAGGCGATCCGCCTGGACGGGCCGGAGGAACTTCGAGCCCTGTGGCCGCGGCTGATCCCGGTCGGCATCGATCTGCTGGCGCAGGAGCTGATTCCCGGACCGGAGACGCGGATCGAAAGCCACCATGTCTATATCGATGCGGGCGGCGCCGTGGCCGGTGAGTTCACCGGCCGCAAGATCCGCACATATCCGGTCGATTACGGTCACAGCACGGCGCTGACCATCACCGACATCGACGGCGAAGGGGCCGATGTGGCGGCGCTCGGACGGGACATCGCGGCGCGCATCGGCCTGAAGGGCGTCGCCAAGTTTGATTTCAAGCGCGATCCCGACGGCCGCCTGCACCTGCTGGAGATCAACCCGCGCTTCAACCTGTGGCACCATCTGGGCGCGGTCGCCGGGGTGAATTTGCCGGCGATGGTGCAGGCCGACCTGACCGGCAGACCCCGCCCAGGCCCCCGTCCTGCCTCGGCCAAGGCCCGGCCCGGCGCCTGCTGGTGCCACATCAGCAAGGACCGGCTGGCGGCGCGGGAAAGCGGCGTACCGACGGCGCGATGGCTGGCCTGGGTGGCGGGCTGCGACGCGAAGGCGATCACCCCGGACGACCCGATGCCCTTCCTGCGGCCGAAGCTGGACCGGCTGCTGGCGCGCATTCCCGGCGTCGCCGGTCCCGCTCGGCTGGCGAAGCCATGAAGATCGCGCTCATCTCCGACATTCACGCCAATCTGGAGGCGTTGCAGGCGACGCTCGACGCCATCCGGGCGGAGGGGGCGGAGCGCATCGTCTGCCTGGGCGACATCGTCGGCTACAACACCGACGCCGCCGCCTGCATCTCCCTGCTGCGGCAGATCGGTGCCGTCTGCATCGCCGGCAATCATGACCGGGCGGTGACCGGCGCCATCGGAACCGACGGGTTCAGCGGGCCGGCGGCGCGCGCCGTCGCCTGGACGAAAGCGCGGCTGGACGAGGAAAGTCGTGCCTTCCTGTCCGCCCTGCCGCTGACGGCCGTGGTGGATGGTGCGCTGGTCGCCGTTCATGGCGCCCTGCATCCGGAGGTGGGCAAGGAACTGGTGCGGCTGGACGATGACGGCAAACGCCGCCTGAGCCTGCAGGCGCTTCTCGGGCATCCCTCCGGCGCGCGGGTCTGCGCCTTCGGCCACACCCACCGGGCGGGGCTGTGGGAATGGCGGGACGGGGCGGTGCAGGCGGTGCCGCTCGACGGCGGGGCGCAGTTGCGGCCCGACGGGCTGTATCTGCTGAACCCCGGCACGGTGGGGGAGCCGCGCGGGGCCGACACCCGCGCCTGCTTCGCCTGCTTCGACACCGCCAGCCGGCGGGTCACCCTGCACCGCGTCGCCTATGCCCGCCGGGCGGCGCTGGCGAAAACCCGGCGGGCCGGTCTGGCGCCGCGTTTTGCCGCAGTTCCGGCGCCGGTGAGGATGAAGTTGATCGAAATACTGAGGATTCTCGGTGTCTACGAATGGATAAAACGGGCTCTTCCACGCCGTGTGTCATCAATATGACAATCCCGTAACGCGGCTTTGCTTCAACAGTGGCGTGGAAATGAGCATAATCCGGCGCGGGGGCAAAGGTGACGCCGGGCTATGGACACTATCGGTATATTCAACGGCGCTGCCGGCGAGATGCAGACCCGGTTCGGCAGAACACTGTCGTGCCTGGCCGCATCGCTGGTGCTCGGCCTTGGTCTTGGCCTGCCTGCGGCGACCCTGCCGGCGCAGGCGCAGCAGCCTGACGCCACGGTCGTGGCCCGGGATGGAAAGGCCTCAGCGGATACCGGGCCGGTCCAACTGACGATCCTCTACACCCAGGGCACCACCGATCTGGACGAGACCGCCGGGCGCGGCGGCATGGCCCGGCTGGCCGGAACGATCCGCCAGGAGCGGGCCGCCCATCCCAACCTGCTGGTCCTGCATGGCGGCCAGACGCTGGCGCCGTCGGTGCTCGCCTTCTACGACCAGGGCGCGCACATCATCGACCTGCTGAACGGCATGACCATCGACGCGATGGCCGCGCTGAACCGCGAATTCCACCATGGCGACGACCGGCTGAGCGCCCGCGCCTTCGAGGCCGGCTTTCCCATCGTCACCACCAACACGGTGGACCGCGCCACCGGTCGCACGCCTGACGGGCTGGAGGACGCGGTGGTGCTGAGCGCCGGCCCCTTGCGCATCGGCGTGATGGCGGCGACGCCGGTGCTGACGCGGGAGACCACCCGCGCCCAGCGGACGGAGTTCCGCGATCCGGTTCCGGCGCTGACGGCGAAGGCCGCAGCATTGAGGGCCGACGGCGTCGATCTGGTGGTGGCGATGACCGGCTATGCCGGCGACACCCACCGCAGCGTACTGGCCGCCCGCCCCGCCGATATCGTGCTGTACCAGGACCGCAACCGCCCCTTCGCCGTCGATTACGACGGGCGTTTCCTGTCCGCCACCGTCGGGCCGCAGGCGGCCTGGGTGCTGGCACTGGACCTGACGGTGGAACGCAGGACCGGGCCGGACGGCAAGCCGCAAGTGAGTTGGACCCCGGCGCCCCGCCTGATCGACAGCGCGACGGTGCCGCCCGATCCCGCCACGCTGATCCAGGCCAAGGCTTATGCGGCGCGGCTCGACACCATGCTGCGGATGGAGGTGGGACGTCTCACCGCTCCGCTCGACACCCGCAAGGAGTCGTTGCGGACGGGCGAGAACGCCTTCGCCAATGCGGTGGTCGACACGCTGCGCGAGACGCTGGACGCCGACGTGGCGCTGATCAACGGCGGCGGCATCCGCGGCGACCGCCAATATCCGGCCGGCACCCTGCTGATCCGGCGTGACATTTACACAATCCTTCCCTTTCACGATGTCGGCGTCGTGCTGGACGTCACCGGGCAGCAGCTTTGGGAAGCGGTGGAAAGCGGCGTATCGGCGGTGGAGCAGTTGCAGGGCCGCTTTCCCCACCTGTCCAACGCCCGTGCGGAGATCGACCTGACCCGCCCGCCCGGCCAGCGGCTGCGCAGCCTGTCGGTCGGCGGCAAGCCGGTCGGCCGGTCCACCCGTTACCGCCTGGCGACCACCAGCTTCCTGGCGGCGGGCGGCGACGGGTACGGCGTGCTGGCGGGCGTGCCGAGGCTGGTCGAAGACCGCAACAGCGAGTTCATCTCCACCCAGATGATCGATCACATCGCCCGCAGCGGCGAGTTCGTTCCCCGGCTGGACGGCCGCATGACGGTGAGGCGGTAATGGACGGCCAGTTTTCCTCCGGCCTGTCTTCCACCATCGCCCGGAGCACGCCGCGGGTCGCCACGCTGCCTGCGCCGGCGACGGACACGACGCCAGGTCCGCAGACGCCGCCGCCGAACCGGAGGCGGCGGTTCGGCATCGCGGTGCGCATCACGCTGGGGCTGTCGGTGATGGCGCTGCTGGTGATGCTGATCGGCGGCGTGTCGATGTCGTCCTTCCGCCTGTTCCGGGCGGAAGTCACGGCCCTGTCGACCAACACGCTGCCGGAGGTCATCACCAGCGCCGAACTGCACGGATCGCTGCAGAAGCTGGTGGCGCAGTTGCCGCAGCTCGCCGCCGCGAATTCGACGCCGCAGCGCCGGTCCATCTATGACGGGCTGGTGACGGAGCTGGATTCGATGCAGCTTCTGGTCGCCCGTATGCGCGGCCTGATTAAGGAGAACAACGGGGACGGGAAGGAGCGCGACGGCAATGTCCGCCTGCTGGAGCAGACCCGCTCCACCCTGCTGATCCTGGCCGCCACCGTCGCCGACCTGAACGCCGAGGTCACCCGCCAGATCGAGTATGGCGACCGTCAGGCCGAAGCGGCCCGCGCGCTGAGCCGGTTGGCGGCGGCGATCGAAAGCATGCCCGACACCGGCGCCTGGGCCGCGCGCATCGGCGCGCTGATGGCGCGGGCGGCGGGGGCGACGCAGCTCGACCATCTCAGCCGGCTGAAGGGGGAGGCGCGGTCGGCCGAACGGACGCTGGCCGAACTGGCCCGCCTGACCGGCGGTGCCCCGGACCCGACCGGCCAGATGATGTCCACCGTGCAGGAGGAGCTGTTCTCGCTGCTGGTGGCGCCGGGCGGACTGTTCGAGAGCGCCATCGACCGGCTGCAGGCGCGCAACCGCGCCCAGGCGCTGACCGGCCAGGCCCAGGTGCTGGTGGAAACGGTCGAACGGTCCACCCGCGCGCTCTACGACTCCATCCGCAACCAGTCGGCCGAGCGCACCGATGCGCTGGCCGAGCTGATCGACGAACGCACCCGCACGGTCATGATGCTTGCCGGCGCGTCGATCCTGCTGGCGGTCGGCGTCTATTTCATCTTCCGCCGCTTCCTGTCGTCGCGGCTGGTGGCGATGAACCGGGCGGTGCTGGCCCGGCTGTCGGGAAACCGGCAGGCCGGCGGCGGAGCGGCCGGGATGGTTCCGGTCCCGGCCCCGGTCCCGGTGGACGGCGACGACGAGATCACCGACATCGGCGCCTCCATCCGCTATTTCATCGACGAGATCGACCGGCGCCAGCAGGCGCTGGCCGACAACGAGCGGCGATTCCGCGATCTGGTCGAGGGCTCGATCCAGGGCATCATCATCCATCGCGATTTCCACGCGCTCTACGCCAACGACAGCTTCGCCGCCATGCTCGGGCTGACGGTGGCGGAGGTGATGGCCCTGCCGTCGCTGCTGTCCGTCGTGGCGGTGGAGGCGCGGCAGTCGATGATCGACAATTACGACCAGCTGCTGGAGGGCGGGCAGTCCACGCCGCGCCGCCGGATCCGCGCCTGCCGACCCGACGGCGCCGAACTGTGGGTGGAACTGACCGGCCGCCGGGTCGACTGGAGGGACGGCCCGGCGATCCAGGCGGTGGTGGTCGACGTGACGCGGGAGGTCGAGGCGGAAAACGCCCTGCGCCAGTCGCGTGACGCCGCCGAACGGGCGCTCGGCGAACTGAAGGCGACGCAGGCCAGCCTGATCCAGGCGGAGAAGATGGCTTCGCTCGGCCAGCTGGTCGCCGGCGTGGCGCACGAGGTGAACACTCCCATCGGCATCACCATCACCGGCGCCTCGCAGTTGCAGGCGCTGATCGGCGAGCTGTCGGACCGTCATACGGCGAATGCGCTGAAGAAGTCGGACTTCCAGCGCTTTCTCAGCGACGGGATGGAGATGGCCAACCTGATCCTGTCCAACAGCACCCGTGCGGCCAATCTGGTGCAGAGTTTCAAGATGGTCGCCGTCGACCAGTCCAGCGACGAGCGACGCGCCTTCCTGCTGCGGGATTACATCGACGAGCTGCTGCGCAGCCTGCATCCGACCTACAAGGCGCGGGCGGCGCTGACCATCGACATCGATTGCCCGGCGGATCTGGAACTGGACGGCTATCCGGGGGCGCTGTCGCAGATCCTGACCAACCTGATCATGAACGCGCTGGTCCATGCGCTGGATCCGGAGCAGCCCGGCCGCATCGCCATCGCCGCCCGAGTGATGGACGGCGACATGGTGGAACTGTCGATCGGCGACGACGGCGCCGGCATCACGCCGGAGGTCCTGCCCAAGGTCTTCGACCCCTTCTTCACCACGCGGCGCGGGTCGGGCGGCAGCGGGCTGGGGCTGCATATCGTCTACAATCTGGTGACCGGCCGCCTGCACGGCACCATCGGGGTGGAGAGTCGCCCCGGCGAAGGCACCCGCTTCACCCTGCGTTTCCCCCGAGTCACGGCGCCGGCATAGATCGCTGCCGCGGTCGCCCGCCCGTTTCCCCGGCCGGCGGCATGCCTGTGCATGGACCGGACATATCTGGATATGCGGACGTTCGTCCGTTGTCCTTCGGCGTGGCAGCGGCGGTTGATTCCACGTGCAAACAGTCAGTTTCCTATACAGGCTTCCAGTGTTTTTATCGCTATGAGGGAGCTTGAGAGAAATGAATTTCAGCAGACGCGATTTTCTGGCATCTACCGCCGCCGTGGCGGGTGCCTCCATGCTGCCCTTCGGCCCGGCGCGGGCGGCGACGGCGAAATATATCCGGTACGGCGCGACCAGCGACGAAGGCAAGGCGATGCTGCGCAGCTACGCCACGGCCGTCCAGCGTATGGTGAACCTGCCGCCCGACCATCCGCACAACTGGTTCCGCAACGCCTTCGTCCATTTCATGGATTGCCCGCACGGCAATTGGTGGTTCTATGTCTGGCACCGCGGCTATCTCGGCTATTTCGAGGAGACGGTGCGCAAATACAGCGACAATCCAAATTTCGCCTTCCCCTATTGGGACTGGACGGTTCTGCCGCAGATCCCGAACGAGATGTTCGACGGCGCCCTGACTCCGGTCAGCGAGGCCTTCCAGCCCTATACCAAGGACCTGAAGACTTTCACCGCCTATATCAAGCCAGCGATGAAGAAGTATTGGGACACGCTGAATGCGGCCCAGCGCAAGCAGCTGGACATCCGCGGCTACAGCAGCTTCGACAAGCTGTGGGACGACGTCACCGGCTGCAGCCACGGCAAGTGCGATCCGGGCAACGAGGCCTTCGCCGCGACCGACCGTGCGCGCTATCTGAGCCGTGAGAACCCGAAGCTGGACGACAAGACGGCCAAGGCCTGCTCGCCCCAAACGGTGCTGACCGGCCTGCTGCCGGTGGATTACTACAACGCCGACGTGACGCGCAGCTTCACCAGCTCCAAGACGGCGTCGCACAACGTCATGCCGGGCGGCAACACCCAGTTCTCCGTTCTGGAAGGCCAGCCGCACAACCTCGTCCACAACTGCATCGGCGGCGTCGGCCCGTGGGATCCGGGTCCCTACGGCAACATGACCAACTTCCTGTCGCCGGTCGACCCCGTCTTCTTCCTGCACCATGCGAACATGGATCGGCTGTGGGACGTCTGGACGCGCAAGCAGCAGCGCCTGAGCCTGCCGATCCTGCCGACCGACAAGGAGGAGCTGTCGCAGCTGTCCCGCGAACCCTTCCTGTTCTTCGTCCGCGCCGACGGCAGCTATGTCCTCGACGGCCGCGCCGGTGACTATCTCAGCACCGAACGGTTTCAGTACGAGTACCGGCACGGCTTCGGCGACGCGGAATCGGCGCAGGTGGCGGCGGCCAATCCGTCGGCTCAGGTCAAGGCTCCGGTCAAGGGTACGGTGGCGAAGGGCGTGGGATCGGTCCAGCTGTCGGCGGCGCCGTCCAGCCCGGTGGTGATGGCGGTCAAGGTGAGCCGCCCTGCCGGCACCGGCGCCTCGCGGAATTTCGACCTGCTGATCAACGCGCCGGCCGGCGTGACGAAGGTGGCGGCGGACAGCCCCTATTACGGCGGCACCATCGGCTTCTTCGGCCCGGCCATGCACGGCATGGCGGACGACGCCACCTTCACGCTGCCGCTGCCCCAGGCCGCCCACACCGCCGCGCTGGCGCAGAGCCCGACAGCCAACGCGGCGGCGCCGGCGGCATCCGCAACGCTGGAGGTTCGCCTTGTCCCGACCAATGGCTCCCCCACCACCACCGCCGCCGTCAAGGCGGTCTCGCTTCAAGCCCTGTAAGGGTTGGCGAGGCGGCTTGCCGGCGGCCGCCCTGCTCGCGCTGCTGGTCCTGACGGGCCAGCCCGCGGGCGCGGAGCCGGCGACCCCGTCCGGGACGCCGGACGTCAATGGGGAGATGGTCCTCGCCCTGCCGCATCCGCCGCGGCAGGGCGAGGCCGCCATTCTTGCGGTCACCCTCGGCCCGCTCGCCCGCGGGCAGACGGTGGAGGTCGCCACGTCGGACGGCGTGCCCATCGGCGCCGCCGCTCCCTTCGGTCCCCAGCGTGGTCAGGGTGCCGGGACAGTGACCATTCCGGTGCCGGCCGGGGTTTGGCGGGACGGACGCCTCGCGCTCCGCCTGCGCATCACCACCCACGACGGCCGGTACCGTCCGCCGACGGCGGATGAGGTCAGGGAGATTCGGCTGTCCATCATCGGCCCGCCGCCCCGATCACAGCCGTAACCGCCCGGTCAGCGCACCGGCCCGTCGAACCAGTGGCGGCCTTGGCGGTCCTCCACCTCGACCACCCAGACGTCGGGGTCGTAGCGGAGCTGGCGGGCGATGTAGGCGTCGGCATCGGCCTCCGGCACCGGATCGGCGCCGGTGCCGCGCGCCCAGAACAGCCGCTCGCCATCCGCCTCGCGGGTCTGGACCAGCACGGAGAAGGTGCGGTCGAGCCGGTTGATCTTCAGGATCACCGTGCCGCGGCTGGGATCGCCCTTGCGGACCACGGTCATCGCCACGCCCTGGGCGTCGGCTGCGCGGATATGGGCGGAAACCCAGAGATGCGTCGGAAGGCGGTCGTCCATTGCCGTGACAGGCTCCTGATCGTGGGCTCTTGGTGATTTTCGATTCTCGCCCTGCCCGGCCGGCCGGTGTAGAGAAGAAGGTATGGCAACACTCCTGGACGCTCTGAACGCCGCCGTCAACCACCACATGGCCGGCCATGCCCAAGCGGCGGCCAACGCCTATCGCCACATTCTGACGGCGGAACCGGCGCAGCCGGACGCGCTGCACCTGTCGGGCGTGCTGCGGGCGCAAACTGGCGACGCGGCGGCGGCGGTGCGGTGGATCGGCCGTGCCGTTCGGGTCCGCCCGACGGCGGCAGCCCCCTGGGGCCATCTGGGTGCGGCGCTGCGGGCGGCGGAGATGCCGGAGCGGGCGGAACCGGTGCTGCGGCGCGCCCTGGCGCTCGACCCGGCTGATGGCGACGCGCTGGAGGCGTTGGGCGCCTCGCTGCACGCGCTGGCGCGCTACCCCGAGGCACGGCGCTGGCTGGACCGCGCGGCCCGGCTGCGGCCCGGCCATGCGGCGACCCTGCTGAATCTCGGAACCGTCCTGCGCGACCAGCGCCGCTTCGACGAGGCGGAGGCCTGCTTCGACGCCGTGCTGGCGCACAACCCCGCCGCCGGCGACGCCCATCTGGCGCGCGCGGTGGGGCGGCTGGTCCGCGGCGACCTGCGCGCGGGTTGGGAGGGGTTTGAGCATCGTTGGCACCGCTTCGCCAGCCCGCCCTGGGCCGGCCAGCCGCCGGGTGGTGCCACCATCCTGCTGCATATGGACCAGGGATATGGCGACGCCATCCAGTTCGTGCGCTATGCCCCGCTGGTGGCGCGGATCGCGGCGCAGGGCGGCGGCCGGGTGGTCCTGGAAACGCATCTGCTGCTCTACCGTCTGTTCAACCACTCCCTGGGGCGCTGCCTGGGATCGTCGATCCAGGTGCTGGTGCGCGGAGAGGACCCGCCGCCGCACGACATCCACTGTCCTTTGATGAGCCTGCCGCGGGCCTTCGGCACCGAACTGGGAACCATCCCCGGCGGCGTGCCCTATCTCGCCCCCGATCCCGGCGACGTCGAGCGCTGGCGCGGCCGGCTGGCCGGGGTGGACGGGGATGGGGCCGGCCTGCGGGTCGGGCTGGTCTGGGCCGGCAACCCGCAGCACCGCAACGACCGCAACCGCTCGATCCCGGCGGCGGCCTTGGCACCGCTGCTGTCGGTGCCGGGAGTGCGGTTGGTCAGCCTGCAGACCGGCGATGCGGCGGCCGACCTGAACCGCCTGCCCGGCGTGGCGATCCCGAACGCGATGGAGCGGGTGCGCGATTTCGCCGATACCGCCGCGATCCTCGCCAACCTTGACCTGCTGGTGACGGTCGACACCGCCGTCGCCCATCTGGCCGGGGCGATGGGCGTGCCGTGCTGGCTGATGCTTCCCCATGTGCCGGACTGGCGCTGGATGCTCGACCGTGCCGACAGCCCCTGGTACCCGTCGCTGCGGCTGTTCCGCCAGCCACGCCCCGGTGACTGGACCACCACGCTCGGCACCGCCGCCGCCGTGCTGAAGGCGCAGGCCGCCCGCGCCGCGCGGATGGTCACGGGATAAGAGCGGGATAAGGGCGGCAACTTCGGCGGGAGCTTTCTGCCCGCCCGGCCTGCCGGCACTAGGCGAAACTTTCCTACCTGCCGGGAAATTCCGGCCCCGCCGTGACGCTCTCGTAAAAAAATGGCCGATTACAATGGGTTGACCTCGGCACGGCAGTTGGCACTCCGTTTGCTAGATAGGGCGCAGAAGACCTTTGCCCTTTCTTTCGGAGACCCCGGCCATGAGCATCTTCGGTTCGATGACAACCGCCGTTCTCGGCCTGAATGCCCAGTCGAAGGCGCTCGGACATATCTCGGACAACATCGCCAACAGCTCGACCATCGGCTACAAGCGCGTCGATTCGGCCTTCGAGACGATGGTCCTGCAGTCCAGCCAGCGCCTGCACGAGCCGGGCGGGGTCACGGCGCAACCGGTCTTCATGAACAACATCCAGGGCAGCCTGACCCAGGTGCAGAGCCCGACCAACATCGCCATCCAGGGCCAGGGCTTCTTCAGCGTCACCAAGGTGGCGACCCAGGGGTCGAGCACGCTGGTGCAGACGCAGACGGGCACGGTCAACTCCTCGGCCGCCTTCTACACCCGCGCCGGCGACTTCGAACTGGATAAGAGCCGCTATCTGGTCAACAGCTCCGGCTATGCGCTGAATGGCTGGCTTGTCGATCCGGTGACGGGCGTCCTGCACAAGGATCAGGTGGCGCCGATCCAGGTCAACTCGCTGATCGACAAGCCGGTGGCGACCAACACGATCGACCTGGCCGCCAACCTGCCGGCGACGCCGAAGCCGGGTGAGAAGATTCCCGACAGCAGCATCCAGATCTTCGACAGCCAGGGCAACCCGCGCACCGTCAATTTCAAGTGGCGGCAGCAGGCGGACAGCAGCTGGCGTATGGTCCTGGACGCGCCGGGTTCCAACACCAAGCCGGTCGACGGCACCTTCACCGGCAATCCCGCCACCGTGACCTTCGGCCAGAACATCCCCGGCCAGACCGCGGTCGCGCAGGTCAACGTCATCACCCTTGCCGGCAACAACACCAACGGGCAGGACAACCTGCGCATCGGCGACACCTATTCGGTCAAGGTCGACGGCACCAACTACAGCCTGAAGATCACGGCCGACAACATCGGGTCGATCCGGACCTATTCCGGTCTGGCCGGTGCGCTGGCCAACCAGATCAACTCCGCCTCGCCGGCGGCATCGGTGCTCGCCACCTCGTCGGGCCAGACGATCCGCGTCACCGCCCGCGAACCCGGCACGCCGTTCAAGCTGAACACCGACGTGGTGTCCGGCACCAACACCACCAACACCATCGTCAGCCAGACCTCGACGGCGGCGACGGCGAGCGCCGGTGAAATCGACAAGTTCCAGTTCCCGCAAACCCAGGTCGAGGTCGGCGACTCCTTCACCATCAATGTGAACGGCACGCCGATCAGCTACACGGTAACCGCCGCCACCTATCAGAGCTATTCGACGGTGAGCGACGTCGTGTCCCAGTTGGCCGGCAAGATCAACCAGTCGCTGGGCTCCAGCGTCACCGCATCGTCGGCCGGCAACATCCTGTCGATCCAGGCCAATGCGGTGAACACCAACGTCACCTCCAGCGCGACGGTGACAAACTCCAGCGCGTCGGTGAACACGATGAGCTCGCTGCCGTCGGTCGCCAGCGTGGCCGGCGTGCGCCAGAGCCGCACGGTGACGCTGACCGGCACGCCGGGCGACATCGGCACGCAATACACCCTCAGCATCAACGGCACGGCGGTGACCTACAGCACCACCGGCGAAGAGATGACGATGGAGGACATCACTGCGGCGCTGGCGAACAAGATCAACTCCAACACCTCGCTGCCGGTGACCGCCACCGCGCAGGGCGGCGTCATCACCGTCACCTCCAAGACCGCGGCCACGCCGGCCAACGCCAACACGATGACCGGCACCGGCTCCATCACGCTGGGCGGATCGAAGGTGGACGTCGGTGACACCTACAAAGTGACGGCCGGCGGCGTAACCTACTCGCTGACCCTGGACAACGCCAACATCAACACCTACAGCACGCCGAACGCGGTGCTGAACTATTTCGCCACGCAGATCAACGGCGCGGGCGGCACAGCGACCGTGACTGGCAACGTGCTGGCCGTGACCAGCGATGCGACGGCCACCGGTCTCGTGAACGACGCGACCGCCTATCAGTTCACCCTGGACCAGAGCGCGGTCGCCGGCCAGACGCCGGCCCATATCGGCCTGACCTTCGGCAAGACGCCGGAGACGGTCGGCACGCTGACCAACATCTCCACCGCCCTGGTCGGCACCGGCACGGCGGTCAGCGCCGCCAACCAGTCGGCCGGTTCCGACGCCAACGTCACCTTCACGGTCGATTATGGCTTCGGTCCGCAGCAGATCTCACTGAACCTCGGCAAGTACCAGAAGCCGGGCGGCCTGACCCAGTATGCCGGCGAGGAAATCAACGTTACCCAGCTGGTGCAGAACGGCGCGCCGCGCGGGCAGTTCAAGGACGTGGTGTTCGGCGACAACGGCACGGTCATGGTCAATTACGACAACGGACGGTCGAAGATGGTTGCGAAGGTGCCGATCATCACCTTCAACAATCCCAACGCCCTGCAGCGGGAATCCGGCGGCGTCTTCATCGAGAGCGAAGAAGCCGGCAAGCCGAACTTCAACGATCCGGAGACGAACGGCGCCGGTGCGGTGGTGGCGAACAGCGTGGAAAGCTCCAACGTCGATATCGCCGACGAGTTCACCAAGATGATCGTCACCCAGCGGAGCTATTCCGCCAACGCGAAGATCGTCACCACGTCCGACGAAATGCTTCAGGAAGTGCTGGGGCTGAAGCGCTAAGCGCGGCCCTGACCTTCTGATTACCTGATCGCCAGTTCCCTGATCGACTGAATGGGGGGCGGCGGCCATCCCGGCACCGCCCCGACCATCCCGATCCGTGAAAGGTCTCCTGCCATGTCCCTCTTCGCAGCCTTGAACAGTGCCACGGCCGGGCTGCGCACGGTCCAGACCAACGTCAAGCTGGTTTCGGACAACATCGCGCAGGCCAACGACCCGAACCGCACCCGCCACACCGCCCAACAGTCGGTGGACGCCAGCGGTCAGGTCATCAGCACGACCTATCGCCGGGAAGTCGACAAGGCGCTGATGGCGCAGGTGATGGATCTGACCTCGCGCGACGGCGGATCGCAGGTGACCTCGACCTACATGCAGCAGCTGGGCGACCTGATGCGGACCACCAACGGGACGCCGCTGCTGAACGACTATGCCGACAAGTTCCAGGCCGCGATCAAGACGCTGTCCACCTCGCCGGAAGACGAGACGGCGCAATACCAGCTGGTCCAGACTGCCGAAAGCTTCTCGCGCGAGATCCGCCGCGTGTCGGAGGGCGTGGAGCAGCTCGACCGTGACATGTCGACCGACATCACCAAGTCGGTCGACACGGTCAACGGCCTGCTGAAGCAGATCAACTCGATCAACAACGACATGGTGTCGCTGCAGGGTCAGGGGTCCGCCGCCAACGCCGTCGCCGACAAGCGCGACGGGCTGGTGCGCGAGCTGAGCACCTACATGGGCATCCGGACCGTGGAGCGGCCGGACGGCCGGCTGGCGATCTTCACCCCGTCGGGGCTGGCGCTGGTCGATGCCCAGCCGGCAAATCTTTCCTATGACGGCGGCAACATCAACCTACAGGTCGGCAATCAGGTCACCTCGATCAACAATCACCTGACCACCGGCAAGCTGGGTTCGCTGATCCAGATGCGCAAGGACGGCTCGACCACCGAGCCGCCGACGCCGGCCAGCGGCGACCCGGCGACCGAGGTGATCCGCAAGCTGCGCTCGCAGCTGGACGAGTTCGCCAAGGCCTTCACCGGCCCGACCAAGCCGGGCGAGCCCGCCAGCTTCGCCGACGCCTACGACGATGCCAGCCCGGCCGCCGACGGCGAACAGGCCAACCAGTTCTTCACCGGCACCGACCGCTTCACCATCGCGATCAACCCCAAGCTCCTGGACAACACCAGCAAAATCAAGCAGTCCGCCATCGACGGCATGGTCCAGGCGGTCAATGCCGCCGGCCGCAGCTTCAACGCCGACGGGCTGCAGATGAAGGACACCACCTACAGCGCCATCGGCAGCGCCATCACCGGAACCTGGATGGCCGCGGCCAAGACGGCCAACACCGCCGCCGATTCCAACAAGGCCTCCATGCAGCTCCTCAGCGAGCGCTACCAGTCGCAGACGGGCGTGAACATCGATGAGGAAATCGCCCAACTGCAACAGCTCCAGACCTCCTACCAGGCGTCGGCACGGGTCATGCAAGTGGCCAATGCAATGTTTGACGCGCTGGAGGCGGTGGTCCGATGAGCTCGATAACGGGAGTCAGCAGCTACTCGAAATATCTGAGCCTTGTCCGGAACCTGTCCGGAGGCCAGAACGACATCAACCGGCTGTCCGAACAGCTGACCACGGGCAAGAAGTCGGTCGATCTCAACGCCTACGGCCCGGAGGTGCAGAAGCTTCTGGACCTGCGGTCGGAGATGGCGAAGAAGGACAACTACGTCCAGAGCATCAACATGGCGGCGCCGCGCGTACAGGCGACCGACAAGGTGCTGACTTCGCTGGAATCGATCGTGTCGAGCTGGACCTCCAGCACCACGATGCCGTTCGAGCCGGGACCGGCCAGTGTCGCCACGCCGATCAACACCAATCCCGACGGGATGAAGATGTCGGTCGACGCCACCAAGTCGAAGTTGACGGTCGGCGCCAACTACACCGTCACCGCGGTTCCGTCGCAGCAGGGCCCCAATGGCACCTTCGACGTGACGGTGACCGACGGGCTGGGCGGCAAGACCACCCGCGCCATCAACCTGGGCACCACCCCGCCCAACGACGGCAAGGGCTACAATTTCAACATTTCCGGCGGCCCCGGCGAGGGCGCGATCCTGAACCTCAGCTTCGACACGCTGAAGGCGTCGGCGAGCAGCAGCTTCTCTGTCACCTTCCCGCAGGCCGATCAGGTGAAGGACCGCGCCGAGGGCGCCATGCGCGACATCCAGGCGCTGATGAACCAGCGTTTCGGCGACCGCTACCTGTTCTCCGGCTCGCGGTTCGGGACGGAACCGGTCACCGACCTGATGGCGACGAAGCAGACCAGCAAGATCACGCTGAACGGCGCCGTGGTGAACGCCGACGATTATTTCGAGGTGACGGTCTCCGGCAAGACCTTCGGCTATCAGATCCAGGGAACCGATCCGAAGACGCTGACCTTCGTCGCCCAGAAGCTGACCACCCAGATCAACTCCGCCAGCCCGCCGCTGCCGATGACGGTGTCGACCTCCAACGGCATCATCACGCTGGTCGGCCAGGATCCGGGGCAGAAGTTCGACCTGTCGGCCCGCGTCATCAATTCCGCCACGGTCGAGAACAGCGTCACGTCGCCGACCACCACCCAGGCGCCGACGACCGCGCTGCCGCAGATCGACAGCTTCACCCTGAACGGTGCGGCGGTGGACATCGGCGATACCTTCGAGTTCACGGTGGCGGTCGGCGATCCCGACGATCCGTACAACCAGAACTACTACACGAAGAATCCCAACGAACCGCGCGACCTGCCGCCCTACCAGACCTACACGGTGCGCTACACGGTCAGCGACACCGACTATGCAGCCGGCGTCAACAATGTCGGTCAGGTGGCCGACAAGCTGCGCCAGAATTTCGCCAACCTGAACCCGGCCCCACCGGTCACCATCGATGCGGTCGGCAACGGCCCCGGCATCGCGCTGACCAGCACGGCCAACGCCGACCCCAACCACCCCAACCGCAGCTCGCTGTTCTCGACCAGCGCCAAGGTGACGAACGGGTCGCTGGAGAACACCATCTCGGTCGGCACCCTGCCGCCGGAGCAGGACAGCCTGATCGACGTCCCCTATGCCGAGCCGCCCGACCTGCCCTTCTACGATTCCGAATATCTGACCAAGGGCAAGAATGCCGAGGCGTACCGCAAGTCGCAGGTGACCATCGACGACAACCTGAACCTGACCTACGGGGTCAGTGCCGACGACAAGGCGTTCCAGACCCTGGTCAAGGCGATGCAGCTGGTGCGGACGGCGGCGGCCAATCCCGGCAAATGGACGGAGTACAGCACCCAGGCGCGCGAGATGCTGACCCAGGCGACCGACCAGATCCGGTCGATCCACGCCAAGGTCGCGTCCGACGCCGCCACGCTGGATACCACCAAGACCGCCCACACGGACTCGATCGCCACCCTGACCGACCGCATCGCCAAGATCGAAGGCATCGACCAGACCGAGGTCGCGGCCCGGCTGAGCAGCGCGATGAACGTCCAGCAGGCGACCTATACCGTCGCCGGCCAGACGCAGAAGCTGTCGCTGCTGAACTATCTGGCCTGACGGGGGCTGGCCTGAAAAGAAAAGGGGGCGGCCGGACCGGCCACCCCCCTGTTTCCCGTCAGAACCGGAACGCCGTCACTTGGCGCGGCCGGCCGACTGCATGAAGTTGTCGTAGGGCAGCTCCGCGACGCGGAACCACAGCTGCACCTCGTCCAGGAAGGGCTTCCAGCTGTCGTAGACGGCCTTGAAGTCCGGATTGGTCTTCGCGATGTCGTCGTACAGCTCGTAGGCGATCTTGTGGGCGGCCTCCATCAGGTCGCGCGGATAGGGGCGCAGCAGGGCGCCCTTGGCGACCAGACGCTTCAGCGCCTTGGCGTTCTCCGCGTCGTAGCGGGCAGTCATCGCGCTGTTCGCCTCGGCGCAGGCGGCCGTCAGGATCGCCTGATAGGATTTGGGCAGCGCGTCCCATTCCTTCTGGTTGATGTAGAGCGAGACCTGCGGCCCGCCTTCCCACCAGCCCGGGTAGTAGTAGTATTTGGCGACCTGGACGAAGCCCAGCTTTTCGTCGTCATAGGGACCGACGAACTCGACGGCGTCGATGGTGCCCTTTTCCAGCGCCGGGTAGATGTCGCTGCCGGCGATCTGGGTCGGGGCGGCGCCCAGCTTGGCCATGATCTGGCCGGTGATGCCGGCGATGCGGATCTTCAGGCCGTTGAAGTCGGCGAGCGACTTGATTTCCTTGCGGTACCAGCCGCCCATCTGGGCGCCGGTGTTGCCCGCCGGGAACTGGACGATGCCGTGCTTGGCGAAGAAGGTGCGCATCACCTCCTGGCCGCCGCCATACTGGTACCAGGCATTCTGCTGCCGGGCGTTGGGCCCGAAGGGAATGGCGGTGTCGAAGGCGAAGGTCGGATCCTTGCCGACATAATAGTAGCCGCAGGTGTGGCCGCACTGGACGGTGCCGTTCTGCACGGCGTCCAGCACCTGCAGGCCGGGGACGATCTCACCGGCGGCATGGACGCGGATCTGGAACTTGCCGTCGGTCGCCTCGGACACGCGCTTGGCGATCAGCTCAGACGTGCCGACGAGGATGTCCGTGCTCTTCGGGAAGCTCGAAGCCAAGCGCCACTGGATGGTCGGCTGGGTCTGCGCGATGGCCGGGGCCGCGAGGGTCGAGGCGGCAACGGTCGAAACGGCACCGACGCCGGCCTTGGTGAGAAACGCTCTTCTTTCCACTCCCGCTACTCCGCAAGATTATTGCTATTGCTGACGATTTCCGTGACCCGCGATGAATCAGGGAATTACAGCGACTTAGGCGAGAGTGTAACAAAGCATCCGATGCCGAGCCCTGCATCGCATAAATGTGCATGCCTGCCTTTCGAGGGGGGGCAGGAGGCGGTGCGCAGCCGTCCCAGGAAGACCGACAGCGGCGGCATCACCAGCGTCCGGCCATCGGCGGTCAGTTCCGGCGGCAGGGCGCCCGGAGTGCGCGGGACAGGCAGATCTTCCAGCTCGCCGCGACCGCGCAGGGCGAACTCGGCCGGCCGGTCGGCCATGTTGAAGACGGCGAGCAGGCGGTCGTCCCCCGACACCCGTTCGAAGGACAGCAGGTCGCCATGCTCCTCCACGGCGGTGACGGCGCCGGCGCGCAGCGCCTCCAGGTCGCGGCGCAGGGAGAGTGCCGCACGCCACACCGCCAGCGGGCTGCCGGCGGTCCGATCCTGCCGGTCCACCGCGAGATCAAGATGGGCGTTGGGCACCGGCAGCCAGGGCTCGGCGACGGAGAAGCCGGCGTGGGGCTCGGCGGCGCGCCAGGGCATGGGCGTGCGGCTGCCGTCGCGGCCCTGGAAGTCGGGCCAGTAGGTGATGCCGAAGGGGTCGCGCAGCTGGTGCCGCTCCAGCACCGCGTTGGGCAGGGCCAGCTCCTCCCCCTGATAGAGGCAGACGGTGCCGGGCAGCGCCGCCGCCAGCATCGCCAGCAGGGCGTTGAACGACTGCGGGTCGGCACCGGCGGGCAGCCAGCGGCTGGCGGCGCGCTCCACATCGTGGTTGGACAGGCTCCAGCAGATCGACTCCGGCCGCCCCGCGGCGCTCAGCGCCTGGGCGAACCCCCTGGCGCTGAACGGCTGTTTCGCCAGCGACAGGGTGTAGGCCGCGTGCAGACCCTTCGGCGTGCAGTAGGCGGCGATGCGCTGGCCGGCGCCGGGCTGGCTCGACAGCTCGCCCAGCAGGACGCGGCCGGGATAGCGCTCCACCGTCCCGCGCAGGCGGGACAGGATGCCGCCGATCGCCGGGTGCATCATGTCGTAGACATGCTGTTGCAGGGCGAAGGGCTTCAGCGGCGGCTCGGCCTCGCGCCAGACGGCGGCGGGGTTGGAGCGCAGCTGCGGGTCATGGGCGAAGAAATCGACGGCGTCGATGCGGAAGCCGTCGACGCCGCGCTCCATCCAGAATTCCGCCGTCTCGCACAGAGCGTCCATCACCGCCGGGTGATGCAGGTTCAGCGCCGGCTGGCTGGACAGGAAATGGTGCAGGTAATATTGGCGCCGTCGCGGCTCCCAGGTCCAGGCGGCTCCACCGAACACCGACAGCCAGTTGTTGGGCGCGGTGCCGTCGGGCTTGGCTTCGGCCCAGACATACCAGTCGGACTTGTCGCCGTCCCGCGACCGCCGGCTGTCGACGAACCAGGGATGGGCGTTGGAGGTGTGGCCGCAGACCAGATCGACCAGCACCTTCAGCCCCAGCCCATGGGCGCGCTCGATCAGCCGGTCGAAGACGGCGAGATTGCCCATGCGCGGGTCCACCGCCCGGTGGTCGGCGACGTCATAACCGAAGTCGGTGCGCGGCGACGGGTAGAAGGGGCTGATCCACACCCCGTCGACGCCCAGCGAAGCGACATGGTCCAGCCCCTCGATCACGCCGTCGAGGTCGCCCCAGCCGTCACCGCCGTGGTCGCGGAAGCTCAGCGGATAGATCTGGTAGAGCGCCGCCCCATTCAGCCAGGACGCATTGGGGGCCGACGGTTTGGACTGGGAGGATGTGTGGGGCAAGGCAGGAGGCTCCGCGCCGGGGATCGCATAAGCGGTTCGCGATGCCAGAGTCGCCTGTCGTGGCTAACGAAAGGTTACCGGCCGTTCGTGGTCACAAGACCCTGCCTTTCGTAGAGATCGGCCATCGGGACAGAAACTTGCGGACGGGTGTCCTGGGGCTTGGCCGCCGCGTTGCGCTGCGGCTATACCAGCGGCTCAGTTCGAGGAGTGGGGATGCGACGCGGCGGGACGGCGACCGAATCGGCGACGACGGAGAAGGAGCGGCGGCTTGGCCGTTACCGTCTGCTCGACCTGATCGGGCGGGATGGCGACGCCCGGCTGCATCGCGCGCTGGACGCCAACGGTCAGACGGTGGAACTGTGGACGGTGCCGCTGGCCCGCCTGTGCGCCGATGCCGCGGGGGTGGAGCGGTTCCGGCAGATGGCGACCGCCGCAGCCCGGCTGTCCCACCCGGCGATCCCCGCCATCCTGGCATCCGGTGAACATGCGGGAACCGCCTTCGTCGCCACCCTGCCAGTGGAAGGCCGGACGCTCGGCGCGCGGCTGGACGACGGTCCGTTGCCGTGGGACGAGGCGGTCGCGACGCTCGACCGCGCCCTGGATGCGCAGAGTGCCGCGCACCGGGCCGGGGTCGTGCATGGTGCGCTGACCGCCGATACCATCCGTCACAGCGGATCGGCGGCAGTGGTCGGCGGTTTCGGCCGGGCGGCGCTGACCGCGGCTCGGGCAGACCGCAAGGACGATCTGGAGGCCGCCGCCCGGCTGACGGAACGAGTCCTGGCGGGGCATGAGGACCGGCCGGCAGTCGCGGCCCTGCTGACGAATCTGCGGGACGGCGGCAGCTTTCCGGACGTGGCTTCCCTGCATATTGCGGTGAGCGGCCTGACTGGAGCGCTCCGCCCTCGGGCCGTCGCGCCTGTACGCTCCACCCGCTGGCCGTTGTGGGCCGGCGGAGTGGTTTTGGCGGGTGGCGTCGTGGCTGCCGTGACGATCCTGAATTGGCCATCGCCTCCCCGCACGGTGGCCGAGAGTCCGGCCGCAGAATCGGCGGCGGTTGCCTTGCCCATGCCGCCCCCTGCTGCCACTCCCTCTGCGCCGCCCTCACCGCCGGCGGCGAGCAGGCAGCCGCCGGTCGCCGAAATCGCACAGGCGCTGCGCACCATTCCCTGCGCGCTGGTCACGGTGGAGAAGACCGGCGGCCGTCTGCTGGTTTCCGGAACGGTGGCGGGGGAGCGGGCGGAGACGGAGGTGCGCGAGACGGTCGAGGCGCTTGCCGCCGGCTGGGACCATGGCTTCGACCTCGCCAATGCGGATGCGCAGTTCTGCGCGCCCCTGGGCAGCGTCGCCACGGCGCTGGACGCCAATCGCGGGCTGGCGGAACCGTTGACGGCGAGCGTGCTGGAGGGGCCGGATCTCAGTGCCGGCAACCCGCTGGTTCTGGAGATCCGGGCGCCCGCCCGTCCGGTGCAGGTACAGGTCGATTATTTCACCATCGACGGCAGCGTCGTCCACCTGCTGCCCAACCCGTCGGACAGCGGAGCGGCACTGGCCGCCGGTGCGTCGCGCCGTCTCGGTGAAAAGGCTGGGGGCGACAAGGCCACGGACGGCAAGCCGCAGTCCGGCCGGTACTGGACCATCGGTCCGCCATTCGGGACCGAGATGCTGCTGACCATCGCCACGGCGGCGCCCCTGTTCCCAACCCCACGGCCGGAGCAGGAGCCGGCGGCCGACTATCTGGCCGCCCTCGCCGACGCGCTGGCGACGATGCCTGACGACGCCCCTGCCCCGCTGGCGGATGCGCAATTCATCGCCACCGGCCCCTGACGAACCGCATCACGCCGTCGCGGCGAAGCGTCCGACCACGACGGTGACGTTGTCCTGCCCGCCGGCCGCATTGGCTGCCGCGACCAGGGCGGCGGCGGCGCGGGCCGGGTCCGGCTCCTCGCGCAGGATGCGGGCGATGAGCCCATCCGGCAACATGCCGTTCAGCCCATCGGAACAGAGCATGATGGTGTCCTCGGGCATCAGCGAATGCACGCCGACCTCCGGCTCCACATCCTCCGCGGTGCCGAGCGCCCGGACGATGATGTTCCGCTGCGGCGCGGTCCCCCGCCCGCCATTGTCGAGCCAAATCTGGTAAAGGCTGTGGTCGCGGGTCAGGGTGCGCAACTCGCCGTCGCGCAGGCGATAGACCCGGCTGTCCCCGGCATGGAACACGACCATCTGCGCCGTGCCGGGAACCCGCCAGACGCCGGCCACGGTGGTGCCCATGCCGCGGCCCTGCGCGAAGCCGCGAGCCGTGTTCAGGTCGAAGATCGACCGGTTGGCCTGCTGCACCGCCGACCGTGCGACCGACAGGGCCAGGCGCACCGCCGGTTCGGCTCCCGCCGGGTCGGTCAGGGTGCGGTCGGCATCGTCGTGGTCCGCCACGGAGAGCCCGTCCACCAGCGTGATCGGCTCGACTTGCGCATGCCCCTGCAGAAGACCGCAGATCACCTCGACCGCCTTGCCGCTGGCGATGTCGCCGCCGGCATGGCCGCCCATTCCGTCGCAGACGACCGCGAATTCACCGTCGTTGCTGGCCTGGAAACTGTCCTCGTTGCGGGAGCGGGTGCGCCCGACGTCGGTCAGGCCGGCGACGGTCAGGACATAGGCTGAGTTCGGCATTCAGGCGGCGGCTCCCGTCTCGCGACTGTCTGGCCCCACGAATGCTGGGACCGGATTTTCGGGCCGGCTCCATCGGGACCGGAAGCACCGGGAGACCCGGCAATACGGGAAGGGAGCGGCGGCCGTTTGTCCGATAATGGCGCAAGCACCCCGAAAGATACAGCGGCGATTATACCCGGCGATTGTACCGGCCCGCCGATTGCCTCTGCCGATGATCGCACGGCGCAACCGCGCGGGCATCACCCGGCTGGCCTTGGAAAATCGATGTGGTAGACTTAGCCCATTCCCAGCGGACGAAGGATGGACCGCCATGGCCGCCAGCATCGGAATCGCGCTCAGCGGCCTGACCGCCCAGACGCGGCGGCTGGACGCCTCGGCCTCCAATGTCGCCAATGTCCGCTCCACCGGGGCCGTTCCCACGAGTGATGGAACAGCGGAGGGCAAGCGCGCGCCCTACCAGCCGCTGGCGGTGGCCCAGACCGATGCCAATCCCGGAACGCGCGCGACCTTCACGCCGATCACGCCGGCCTATCTGCAGGAATATGCGCCGGACGACAGTGCGGCGAACGGCGACGGAATGGTGGCGGCGCCCAACGTCGATCTGGCGACCGAGCGCGTCAACCAGATGGCCGCCAGCCGCGCCTATGGCGCCAACATCGCGGTCGTCCGCACACAGGATGAAATGCTGACGTCTCTGCTCGACTCGAAAGCCTGAGCGGCCGGCGGTGCTTGCGGACAGGTTCAGACGGTGATGTTCAGATTCTGCCCGCGTGTCGGCGTGACGTTGCCGCCACCGGAGCCACCCTCCGGCTGGACCAGCGCGGCGACGGTCGCCTGCTGCTGATCTGCGTTCTGGCTCAGCGCCTTCACGCCGAAATTCATCTGGTTTTGCGCCTGCTTCAGAGCAATCGCCGCGCCTGCGGTCGATGACGTGACGTCCATGCCCATCCTAGCCCCCGGAAATAGCGCCCCGCGAAGAGAGCGTCCTCAGATGACCACATTCACCCGCACGGCAGATCCGCCGGCGGAACCGGTGGTGGTCGAGGACGATTGTGCCACGGACGGCGATGTGGCGGAAGCCGGAAGCGCAACCGGCGCGGCAGCGGGGGCGGAAACGGCGGTGGCCCAAGTGCCCATACCGGCAGAGGTTCCGGCGCCGGCAACCGGCGAGGCGCCGGAACCGCCGCGACCATAGGCCGCAGACTGGCTGCCAGCGTGCCCGCTTGCCTGCCCACTCCCGTTCCCATCCCCGCCGACCGTCAGCTTCAGAAGCGACGCGCGTTCCGCGTTCTTTTCCTTCTGCTGGGCTTCCTTGTACTGCTTCAGCGCCGCTTCGGTCGGGATCTGCGACACCGTTTTCCCGTTGGCCGGGTCGCGGTACAGCATCACCAGCCGCGAGGCGTCGGTGTCGTAACTGAAGGCGATGGTCGGGAAGCGGTTGACCAGCGGATCGGTGCCGCCGGTGTCCGGTTGGGGGTCGGCAGGTGCGGATGCGGTCGGAGTCCGGGTGCCGGCCCCTGTTTCTACGGCATCGCTGCCGCGGGGCGTCATGAAGGCGAACGGCCGCGAGACCGTCGATGTGGCTGCCGCCACGTTCATGACCGGCTTATCCGAATTGGTGAGAGTTGAACATTAAATTACCGTAACCCCGGCAACGCGTAAAGGCTTTCTTTACTCTTATTTGGGTTGGCACATCTAACCCATTCGGCGAAATGCGGTTTCGCGATACCGGCGTACTCATGTCGAAAATCCGGGTTTCCGCGCGGGCAGGCTTGCAGCGACGGCACCGGCCGTCCTAAAGCGTTGAGTCATGGCCACGATCCTCGAAGCCTTGACGCTGGCGCTCGACCTTCATCTTGCCGGCCGCTTCGGCGAGGCGCAGGAGCTCTACACCCGCATCCTCGATGCCGAGCCGGAACAGCCGGACGCACTGCATTACCTCGGCGTCCTGGCCGGCCAGATCGGCCGCGGCGAGTTCGGCCTGACGCTGATCGACAAGGCGCTGGCCCTGCGGCCGGAGGCGGCGGACATCCACGCCAACCGCGCCAACCTGCTGCGCGGCCTGGATCGCCTGGACGAGGCGGAGTTGGGCTATCGCCGCGCGCTGGCGCTGCGCCCCGATTTCGCCGAGGCCTGGACCGACCGTGCCTTCGCCCGCCACGGCCGCGGCGATACGGCGGCCATCGATGCCGCCGCCGGGTTGCTGGAGCGTGCATTGCGGATCGAACCGGCGTTGGAGCCGGCGCGGGAAAAGCTGGTCGACCTGCTGCACGCGCGCGGGCGACTGCGACTGGAATCGGGGCAGGTGACGCCGGCCCTGGCCGACCTGATCCGGGCCGCCGCGCTCGACCCGCGGGATGCCGACATCGCCTTCCTGCTGGGCAACGCCCTGTTCGCCGCCGGGCTGCGCGCGGATTCGGTGATCGCCTTCCGCAACGCGCTGGCGCTGGTGCCGGATTTCCTGTCGGCCGCGCTCAACCTCGGCATCGCGCTTGCCGCCACCAACCGGGCGGAGGCGGCCCTGGCCCCTCTGCGCCACGCCGTGCGCATCGACCCGGCCCATCCCGCACCGCGCGACACGCTGGCCCTGGCCTTGCGGGCGCTGGGCCGTGGCGAAGAGGCCGATGCGCTGGCACAGCCGCCGGCCCCATCCCAACCGACAGCGGCGCCGAAGCCGCCGTCCGCCCGCCGGCCGCGCCGGCCCCGCTAAGCGGCGGGCCGCTCCGCCAGCACCACCAGCCCCATCACCGGCTCGCCGCTTTCGTAGCGCAGCCGGTCATGATCGCAGCGCCGGAGCGCGAGCCCGGCACCCGCCACCGCCGTCCGGATATAGGCCTCGGCATGGGCATAGCGGCCGTGGGTGGCGACGCGGTGGGGCCGTCCGTCGGCCGGGTCCAGCTCCTCCACCGTGAATGCCAGCCGGCCACCGGGCCGCAGCGCCGCGCGGGCGGCGGCGAACGCCTCGTCCAGGACGCCGAAGTAACAGAAGACGTCGGCGGCAATGACGAGATCGAAGGCGCCCGGCCGGTCGGCGAGGAAACTGACCAGCTCGGCCGCCTGCAACTCGTCATACAGGCCGCGGGTGCGGGCGCGATCCAGCATGCCGTCCGACAGGTCGACGCCGACCAGCCGGCGGGCATAGGGCCGGAGCGAGGCGGCGCACAACCCTGTCCCGCAGCCGGCATCGAGCACGTCCAGGCCGGTGCGCGGCTCCTCCTCCGCCAGCAGGCCGGCGAGCAGCGACGGCGCGCGGTAATCCAACTCCGCCAGCTTGCGGTCGAACTCCTCGGCGAACAGGTCGAAGGTCTGGCGCACATAGTCGTCGGGGGCGCGTGCATCGGCCTCCTCCCCGGCGATGGCGGCGCCGATGTGGCGGGCCAGCGGGTTGGCGGGATGGTCACGCCGCCACAGCCGGGCTAGCGTCGCCGCTTCCTCCACCCTGCCCTGCTCGTGCAGCAGATAGAGCACGGCGCCGAGATTGTCGTGGGCATCGGCCCAGTCCGGCCGCAGGGTCAGCGCCCGCCGGTAGCCCATCGCCGCCTCGCCGAAGCGGCCGAGGTCGCGCAGCAGGTTCCCGCGGTTGTTCCACGCCTCCGCATGGTCCGGCCGCAGCGCCAAGGACTGGCGGAACGCGTCATCGGCCTCGCCATGCCGCTCCGCCTGCCGCAGGACGGAGCCGAGGTTGTAGTGCGCCATCCCCTCATGCAGGCCATGGGCGACGGCGGCGCGGTAAGCGGCGGCGGCCTCCTGCAGGCGGCCGAGAGCGCGCAGGGCGTTGCCGTGGTTGTTGTGGGTCCCCGCCAGGGTCGGATCGGCCTCCAGCGCCCGCGCATAGAGCGGCTCCGCCCCCGCCGCGTCGCCGGTCGATGCCAATGCATCCGCCTGCCGGCTGAGCCTGACCGCCGGCGGCAGGGCGGCTCCCCGCAGTCCACCGCGCAAGGACAAGCGTGACCCTGCCATCGCGTGCTCTCCTCTTTCCCGTCGCCGGCGCCTGCACCGGCCGATTTGCCGCCGACATCAATGTCATCTTTATCAATGGCATCTTTACCGTGATCCCCCGATGATGGCACTCCCTTTGAGGGTGCGGACAGTCAGGGATGGGGCCGGAACGTGGCGAAGCACACCAACATGCTGGCGCAGGCCGTGGCACACCATCAGGCCGGGCGCCTCGCCGAGGCGGAGCGCGGCTATCGCGCGGTGCTGGCGGCGGAGCCGCGCAATGCCGACGCCCTGCATCTGCTGGGAGTGGTGGCCCTGCAGTCGGGTCGTGCGGACGAGGCGGTGACCCAGATCGGCAAGGCGCTGGCGCAGGCGAAGGGCGTCGCCGACTATTGGGACAATCTGGGCAGCGCGCTGTCCGCCGCCGGCCGGCCGGACGACGCGGTGCAGGCCCACCGAAACGCCGCCACTCTGGACCCGCAAGGGGCGCAGCGCCGGCACAATCTGGGCAACGCCCTGGCCGTCCTCGGCCGCCATGACGAGGCGGAACGGGCCTTCGCCGCCGCGCTGGCGCTGAAGCCCGACTATGCCAAGGCCTGGTACAATCTCGGCAACGGCCACACCGCCCACCATCGCCATGGCGATGCGGTGACGGCGCTGGACCACGCCGTGCGGCTGGTGCCGGGCATGGCGGAGGCGCACAACAACCTCGGCGATGCGCTGGCGATGAGCGGACGGCTGGACGAGGCCGTCGCCCAGCACCGGCTGGTGACCCGGCACCGTCCGGACGACGCCACCGGCCACTACAATCTGGGCGCCGTCCTGCAGCAGAAGGGCGCCCTGGAAAGCGCGGAAATCGCCTATCGTCAGGCGCTGAAGCGCAACCCGCGCCACAGCGCGGCGCTGAACAATCTCGGCAGCGTGCTGAAGCGGCTGGGCCGTCCCGATCAGGCGGAACTGTGCCACCGGCAGGCGCTGGAGCTTCACCCGGAGTTCGTGGAGGCGCGATACAACCTCGGCAACGCGCTGCAGGCACAGGGGCGCTTCGACGAGGCGACGGCCTGCTTCGAGGAGGCGCTGGCCCAGCAGCCCGACCTTGCCACCGCAACCTACAACCTGTCTCTCCTGGCGCTGCGTCACGGCGACCTGACGCGCGGCTGGGCGGGGTATGAGCGGCGCTTCGCCGCCGGAGAGACGCTGCCCGACCGGCGCTTCGACATCCCGCGCTGGGGTGGACAGCTGTTGCGCGGCAAGCGGCTGCTGGTGTGGCGCGAGCAGGGGGTGGGCGACGAATTTCTCTTCGCGTCCTGCTACCCGGACGTCGTCGCCTGGGCGGGCGGGCCGGTCACCATCGAATGCGATCCGCGTCTGGTTCCGCTGTTCCGCCGCTCCTTCCCCAAGGCCACGGTGCGGGCCGAAAGCTGCACCGGTGACGCTTTCAGCGAGATCCCGCGCGAAACCATCGTTCCGCCCGACTGCGACCTGCAAATCTCCGCCGGCGACCTGCCGGAACTGCTGCGCGGCAGCCTGTCCGCCTTCGAGCCGCAGGGGCCCTGGCTGGCGGCGGACCCGGCGCTGGTGGAGCGCTGGCGGGCGCGGCTGGCGGCGCTGGGGCCGGGCTTGCGGATCGGCATCGGCTGGCGCAGCCAGTTGATGACGGTGGAGCGCAAGGCCGCCTACGTGCTGCTGGAACATTGGGGGCCGCTGTTCGCCGTCCCTGGACTGGTGTTCGTCAACCTGCAATATGGCGATTGCGAAGCCGAGTTGCGGACAGCGGAGGAACGCTTCGGCGTGACCATCCACCGTTGGGCCGACCTGGACCTGAAGGACGATTTCGACGGCACGGCTGCACTGACCGCCAACCTGGATCTGGTGATCTCGCCGGCGATGTCGGCGGG
>NZ_LGQY01000026.1:0-73152 GCF_003116065.1 Azospirillum sp. TSO5
CGTTGTCAACCTCTTTTTTTCGAGGCGCTCGACACTTACTTGTTCGAACCACTGTTTCCTTTGAAGCGTCACTGCCTTGTCGGCCGTGCTGCGTCGCGGGAGGCGGTGTATAGGCCGGCTGGCCGATGCCGCGCAAGGGCTTTTTTCGCCTTCCCACACTTTTCGATCAAATCACCTGAATCAACCGATCCGCTCGCGCACCTCCGCCCCGATCTGGAAGGAGCGCAGGCGGGCGGCGTGGTCGTAGATCTGGCCGGCCAGGATCAGCTCGTCGGCCTGGGTGACGCGGATGATCTCGGAGAGTTTGGCCGCCACCTGATCGGGCGTGCCCACCGCGGCCATGGTGCCGAGCGCGCGGTCCACCATCATCTTCTCGGCCGGGCTGCTCCACCAGGATTCGATGTCGTCGACCGGCGGCGGCAGCTTGCCCGGCGTGCCGCGACGCAGGCTGGCGAACTGCTGCTGGGCTGAGGAGAAGATGCGCCGGGCCTCGGCCTCGGTGTCGGCGGCGAAGATATTGGCGGCGACCATGGCGTGCGGCTTGTCGAGCGTCGCCGACGGCTCGAAGCGGGCGCGGTAGATCGCCAGCGCCTCCATCAGCATGTCGGGCGCGAAGTGGGAGGCGAAGGCGAAGGGCAGTCCCAGCATCGCCGCCAGCTGCGCGCTGAACAGGCTGGAGCCCAGCAGCCACAGAGGAACCTTCAGCCCGGCGCCCGGCACGGCGCGGATGCGCTGGTTGGGCTCCGGCTCCTCGAAATACATCTGCAGCTCGACCACATCCTGCGGGAAGCGGTCGCCGCTGTCGGTCATGTCGCGGCGCAACGCCCGCGCCGTCATCATGTCGGTGCCCGGCGCGCGGCCGAGGCCGAGGTCGATGCGGCCGGGATAGAGGGACTCAAGCGTGCCGAACTGCTCCGCCACCATCAGCGGCGCGTGGTTGGGCAGCATCACCCCGCCCGACCCGACACGGATGGTCGAGGTGCCGGCGGCGACATGGGCGATCACCACGGCGGTGGCCGCACTGGCGATGCCCGGCATGTTGTGATGCTCGGCCAGCCAATAGCGCTTGTAGCCCCAGCGCTCTGCATGGCGGGCGAGGTCGAGGGTGTTGCGGAAGCTGTCGGCGGCGGTCGCCCCCTGGACGATCGGGCTGAGGTCGAGAACGGAAAAGGGAATCATGGCTCGGTCCGTGGTGGGGGCCGGCTGGCGGCCATCTGTTGCCATTCAAGGTATGATCGGGAGGGCGCCGGTTCCACGCCGCCCCCTGCGCGGCTGCCCTGCATCGCGGTGGGACGTTCAGCGCCCGGCCTGCGACCCACCGTAAAGTCGCCGCCCGATCGGCTCCAGCGTCAGGCCCTGCACCAGGATGCTGAAGGCGACGGCGACATAGCACACCGCCAGGATCGGATCGCGGTAAGGGCTTTCCGGCAGCGACAGCACCAGCGCCACCGCGATGCCGCCGCGCAGGCCCGCCCAAGTCAGAATGACCAGCGCACTGGACTTGCCGGTCTGCCCCATATGCATCAGCAGGGCCGGGGTCAGGCTGAGCAGCCTCGCGGCCAAGGCCAGGGGAACGGCCAGCGCGGCAGCAAGCAGGGCCGGCCAACTCCAGGCGATGACCACCGTCGCCTCCAGCCCCACCAGCAGGAACAGCAGCGAATTCAGCACGGCATCGATCATCGTCCAGACCACCCGCAGGTCACGGCGACTCTCGTCGCTGCGGACATGCCGCTCTGTCGTGGAGCCGATCAGCAGGCCGGCGACCACGACGGCGATGGGACCCGACAAGCCGAGCCGATTGGCAAGCGAATAAGTGCCCAGCACCAACGCCAGCGAGATCGTCAACTCCACCACGCTTTCGTCGACCCGCCGTTTCGCCTGATAAGCGGTCCAGCCGCAGACGAAACCCAGCGCCGCACCGCCGAGCGCTTCCTTCAGAAAGTCCAGCGCGGCTTCCCCAACCGTCAGGTCCTGGTCGCTGCCGGTCGCGAGGTGAAGCAGAGTGACGAAGAGCACCACACCGGCACCGTCGTTGAACAGGCTTTCACCGGAGATCACCGACCGCAGCGAGTCCGGAACCGGCAGCCGCCCGAGGATGCCATGCACCGCCACCGGATCGGTCGGCGCCACGGCCGCTCCCAGCACCAGACACCAGATCAGCGGCACCTCGATCCCGACCAGCGTGAAGACGACGTGCAGACCCAGCCCCATCAGGCCGGTGAACAGCAGGACACCCACGGTCGCCAACGCCAGGACCGTCCATTTCCGCTTCAGCAGCGCACACAGATCCTCGTTCACCGCGGCTGCGTAGAGCAGCAGGCTGAGAATGCCGTCGAGCAGGATTGCCGGCAGGCTGATCTGTTGAATCAGGTGGCGCAGCCAGTTGCCCACACCCAGGCTCGCGCTGACCAAATCTGCGCCACTCACCAACAGCGCCAGCGCCAGCCCTTCGAAGAACAGCGCGATGGTGCTGGGCAGCTTCAGCCACTTGTAATTGATGAAGCCGAAGGCAGCCGCCAGAGTCAGCAGGATGGCGGCCAGATGGAACGGACCCACGGGCGTTCTCCAAAGAAAGCGGTACAGAATGAACGGCTGCCCGTCTGATCTCCCGGGGCCGATCTCCCGGACAGGACAAGAAGCGGTCGGCAGATATGATGATCTCGACAACATCAGCGGAGGCGTGAACGTCGCGCCTGCATAAGGAGTCAAGAAAACTACTCCCAAATGGCTAGATGCCGCTGATTGCCACCCATCTTGCGATTGCCTATTCTCGCGCCATGATCTGCGTGAATACCCCTATCTTTTTCCGGACTACCGGGCATCGACGACGCAAACCCGCGGCGGCGGTGTTCGTCGCATGAGGACCGATCCGGTCTGGCAGGATGCCGCAAGGCTGCGGCAGGCCGGGGTGTCCGGCAGTCCGGCTCTGGGCAGTCCGGCTCCGGGCGGGCCGGACGTCTTCACCGGCGGCGGCGAGATGGGCCGGCGGATGCGGGCGATGGACTGGTCGGCCACGCCGCTCGGCCCGGCGGAGGACTGGCCGCAGTCGCTGCGCACCATCGTCAACCTGATGCTGACCTCCAGCTTTCCGATGTTCGCGGTCTGGGGGCCGCAGCTGACCTTCCTCTACAACGACAGCTATCGCCCGATCCTGGGCGACAAGCCGGAGGCGCTGGGCCGTCCCTTCGCCGAGGTGTGGGCCGACATCTGGCCCGACCTGTCCCCCCTGGTGGTGCGGGCGCTTGCCGGCGAGGCGACCTATCACGAGGACCGGCTGCTGGTGATGGAGCGGCACGGCTATCGCGAGGAGACCTATTTCACCTTCTCCTACAGCCCGGTGCGCGACGAGACCGACAGCGTCGCCGGCATGTTCTGCGCCTGCACCGAGAACACCGCCCGCGTGCTGGCCGAACGGCGGCTGACCTTCCAGCTCGATCTGGCAGAGCGGCTGCGCGGGCTGAACGACCCGGTCGGCATCACCGCGGCCGCCGCCGAAGCGATCGGCCGCCATCTGCGGGTGGCGCGGGCCGGATATGGCCGCACCGATCCGACCGGCAGCATCATCTCGGTCGAGCGCGACTGGAGCGACAGCGGGGTGGCGAGCCTCGCCGGCGAGTCCCGCCTGCTCGACAGCTTCGGCCCGGCGCTGATCGCGGAGCTGCGGGCGGGATACACGTTGCGCGTGGACGACGTCGCCACCGATCCGCGCATCTCCGATCCCCACACCGGTGGTGGCGGACCGGCGGCGGCCTTCGCCAGCATCGGGGCGCGCTCCCTGCTGGTGGTCCCGCTGCTGAAGGCCGGACAGCTGACGGCGATCCTCTATCTGCATGAAACCAAGGCGCGCCATTGGACCGACACCGACGCCGCCCTGGCGGAGGATGTGGCGGAGCGGACCTGGGCGGCGGTGGAACGCGCGCTCGCCGAGGCGGCCTTGCGCGCCGCCAACAAGGCGCTGATGCGCGAACGCGCGGCGGTCGAGGCGGCCAACGCCCGGCTGGCGGCGGAGGGGGAGCGGCTGCGCACCCTGTTCCGGCAGGCGCCGGGCTTCATGTGCGTGCTGCGCGGGCCCGACCATGTCTTCGAGATGGCGAACGACACCTACATGCAACTGGTCGGCCGCCAGGATCTGGTGGACCGCCCGGCGCGCGATGCTCTGCCGGAAGTCGAGGGCCAGGGATTCTTCGAACTGCTCGACCGCGTCTATGCCAGCGGCGAGACCTTCGTCGGGCGCAACATGCCCATCAGTTTCCAGCGCCGGCCAGGGGAACCGCTGGAGGAACGCTTCCTCACCTTCGTCTATCAGCCGATCCGGGATGAGGACGGGCGCGTCAGTGGCCTGTTCGTCGAGGGCAGCGACGTCACCGAAGCCAAGCGGGCGGAGGAGGAGCTGCATCAGCTCAACGCCACGCTGGAGGCCCGCGTCGCCGAGGAGGTGGCGGAGCGCGAGCGCGTCCAGGTCGCCCTGCTGCAGACACAGAAGACGGAGGCGCTGGGCCAGATGACCGGCGGCGTCGCCCACGACTTCAACAATCTGCTGCAGGCGCTGTCGGGCTGCCTGCATATGATCGAGAAGCGGGCGGAGGGAACGCGCATCCAGCCGCTGGTCGATGCCGGGCGGCAGGCGGTGGACCGCGGCGCCAAGCTGGTGCAGCAGTTGATGGCCTTTGCCCGCCGACAGGCGCTGAGGCCGGAGACGGTCGATCTGCGCGACCGCGTGCTCGGCATGTCGGAGCTGCTGAACCGGGCGCTGCGCGCCGACATCCGGCTGGAGATCGACTTCACCATGGGGCTATGGCCGGTGGAGGTCGATGCGACCCAGCTGGAATTGGCCCTGCTGAACCTCGTGGTCAATGCGCGGGATGCGATGCCGGACGGCGGCGCCCTGACGATCCGGGCGACCAACGTGATCCTGGCTCATGGCGACGCGCGGGCGCCCCAGGGAGTTCCAGACGGGCTGTCGGGAGAATTCGTGCAGCTGACGGTGAGCGACACCGGCACCGGCATGCCGGCCGACGTGCGGGCGCGCGCCTTCGATCCCTTCTTCACCACCAAGGAGATCGGCAAGGGCAGCGGGCTGGGCCTGTCGCAGGTCTACGGCTTCGCCCGCCATTCCGGCGGAACCGCCTGGATCGAGAGCGAGGAGGGACGCGGCACCACCATCGGCCTGCTGATCCGCCGCTCCGGCACCGCTCCGGCCACGGCGGCCGAGCCGGCGATGGATGAGGCGGGCGCCAGCCGCATCGGCGGCCATGTGCTGGTGGTGGAGGACGACCCCATCGTGGCGCTGACCGTCGCGACGGCGCTGGAGGATGCGGGTTTCACCATCACCCGCGCCACCACCGCCGACGAGGCGCTGCCGCTGCTGGAGGCCGGCGGGTTCGATCTGCTGTTCAGCGACGTGGTGATGCCCGGCACCATGAGCGGGGTCGATCTGGCCCGCACCGCGCAACGGCTCCGCCCGGACCTGCCCGTCGTGCTGGCGACCGGCTACAGCGAGGAGGTCGCCCGCGCCACCGGCGTGATGGTGCTGCCGAAACCCTACCGCATCGACCGCTTGGTCGAGGTGCTGGATACGCTGCTGACGGATGCGAGGCAGTAGGGGAAGAATGCCCTCTCCCGGGACAGGAGAGGGCGTTTATCCCCGGGTGGGAGATGCCCTCCCCGCCTCAATCCCCCGCCGCCGGCTGGGGCATGGCGCCGTGGCCGGGGCGGCGGCGGACGAACAGGCGGTAGACGGCGACGAAGAAGACCGGCACGAACAGAATCGCCAGCACGGTCGCGGAGATCATGCCGCCCATCACGCCGACGCCGATGGCGTTCTGGCTCTCCGACCCGGCGCCGGTGCTGATCGCCAGCGGCAGCACGCCGAGGATGAAGGCCAGAGAGGTCATGATGATCGGGCGCAGGCGCTGACGGCAGGCTTCCGCCGCCGCTTCCTTCAGCTCCATGCCCTGGTCGTACAGCGCCTTGGCGAACTCCACGATCAGGATGGCGTTCTTCGCCGACAGGCCGATGGTGGTCAGCAGGCCGACCTGGAAATAGACGTCGCTCGGCAGGCCGCGCAGCGTCGCCGCGATGACGGCGCCGATGACGCCCAGCGGCACAACCATGATGACCGACACCGGCACCGACCAGCTCTCATAGAGCGCGGCCAGACACAGGAAGACGATGATCATCGACAGGGCGTAGAGCGCCGGCGCCTGCGAGCCGCTGAGCCGTTCCTCGTAAGAGAGGCCGGTCCACTCGTAGCCGATGCCCTGCGGTAGCTTCCGCATCATCGCCTCCATCTCGGCCATCGCCTCGCCCGAGCTGATGCCCGGTGCGGCCGATCCCTGGATGTTCAGCGACGAAGAGCCGTTGTAGCGCTCCAGCTTGGGCGAGCCGTAGATCCACTGCGCCGTCGTGAAGGCGGAGAAGGGAACCATCTGGCCGCTGGCGTTGCGCACATACCAGCGGTCGATGTCGCTGGGCTGCATGCGATAGGGCGCGTCGGCCTGGAGATAGACCTTCTTCACCCGGCCGCGGTCGATGAAGTCGTTGACGTAGGACGAGCCCCAGGCCGCCGACAGCGTCGTGTTGATGTCGCTGAGCGACAAGCCGAGCGCGCTCGCCTTCTCGCGGTCGATGTCGAGCTTGAACTGCGGGGTGTCCTCCAGCCCGTTGGGGCGGACGCCGACCAGCTTGGGGTTCTGCGCCGCCATGCCGAGCAGCTGGTTGCGCGCCTGCATCAAACGGTCATGCCCCAGCCCGCCGCGGTCGACCAGCTGAAGGTCGAAGCCGGTGGCGTTGCCGAGACCCGGAACCGACGGCGGCAGAAAGGAGAAGACGACCGCGTCCTTCAGCTTCGACATCGCCCCCATCACCCGGCCGGCGATGGCCTGCGGCTTCTGCGACGGCAGGGGCCGCTCGCTCCAGTCCTTCAGCCGGACGAAGGCCATGCCGGCATTCTGGCCGCGGCCGGAGAAGTTGAAGCCGACGATGGTGAACAGGCCCTCGACGTTGTCCTTCTCCTTTTCCAGGAAATAGGCGGTGACGGTCTTGGCGGTCTCGGCGGTGCGCTGGGAGCTGGCGTTCGGCGGGGCCGACCACAGCACGAACAGCTGGCCGCGGTCCTCCGTCGGCAGGAAGGAGGACGGCATCTGCAGGAACAGGTAGCCGAGGCCGCCGAGGATCAGCAGATAGGCGATGAAATAGCGGCCCAGACGGTTCACCGCGCCGCGCACGCCGCGGACATAGACCCGGCTGCCGGCGTCGAAGCCGCGGTTGAACAGGCCGAAGAAGCCGCCGCGGGCATGACCATGTCCAACGGAGACCGGCTTCAGGATGGTGGCGCAGAGCGCCGGCGTCAGCACCAGGGCGACCAGCACCGACAGGGCCATCGCCGAGACGATGGTCAGCGAGAACTGGCGGTAGATGGCGCCGGCCGACCCGCCGAAGAAGGCCATCGGCACGAACACCGCCGACAGAACCAGCGCGATGCCGACCAGCGCGCCGGTGATCTGGTCCATCGACTTGCGCGTCGCCTCGCGCGGGGGAAGTCCCTCCTCGCTCATCACGCGCTCGACATTCTCGACCACGACGATGGCGTCGTCCACCAGCAGGCCGATCGCCAGCACCATGCCGAACATCGTCAGCACGTTGATGGAGAAACCGAAGGCCGACAGCACCCCGAAGGTGCCGAGCAGAACCACCGGCACCGCGATGGTCGGGATCAGCGTCGCGCGGAAATTCTGCAGGAACAGGTACATCACGACGAAGACGAGGACGATCGCCTCGAACAGCGTCTTGATGACCTCGTGGATCGACAGCTGGACGAAAGGCGTCGTGTCGTAGGGGTAGATGACCTCGATGCCGGCCGGGAAGAAGGGCTGGAGTTCCGCCACCCGCGCCTTGACCGCGGCGGCGGTGTTCAGCGCGTTGGCGCCGGTCGCCAGCTTGATGCCGACGCCGGCCGCCGGCTTGCCGTTATAGGCGGCGTTGATCTCGTAGGTCTCCGACCCGATCTCGATCCGCGCCACGTCGCGCAGCCGCACCTGGGAGCCGTCGGGGTTCACGCGCAGCAGGATGGCGCCGAACTGCTCCGGCGTCTGCAGGCGGGACTGGGCGGTGATGGTGGCGTTGATCTGCTGGCCCGGAACGGCGGGGGCGCCGCCGAGCTGGCCGGCGGAGACCTGGGCGTTCTGGGTCTTGATCGCGTTGGTGACGTCGGTGGTGGTCAGCGCGAAGTTGTTCAGCGCGTCGGGGTCGAGCCAGATGCGCATGGCATGCTGCGGCCCGAAGACGGTGATGTCGCCGACGCCCTCGACGCGGCTCAGCGTGTCCTGGAGGTTGGAGGTGACGTAGTCGGCGATGTCGCCCTGGCTGAGGCGGCCGTCGCTCGACACGAAACCGACCACCAGCAGGAAGTCGTTGCCGGCCTTCGACACCTGAATGCCGCGCTGCTGGACCTCCTGCGGCAGCAGGGGAACCGCCAGCTGCAGCTTGTTCTGCACCTGGACCTGGGCGATGTCGGGGTTGGCCTCCGGCTCGAAGGTCAGGGTGATGGTGACGTTGCCGGAGGAGTCGCTGTTGGAGGACATGTAGCGGAAATGGTCGAGTCCGGTCATCTTCTGCTCGATGACCTGGGTGACCGTGTCCTCCAGCGTCTTGGCCGAGGCGCCGGGATAGCTGGCCGTGATCGACACCGTCGGCGGCGCGATCTTCGGATATTGCTCGACAGGCAGCCGCAGGATCGCCAGCGCGCCCGCCATCATGATGACGATGGCGATGACCCAGGCGAAGACCGGCCGGTCGATGAAGAATTTTGACATGGGAGCGGTTCCTGGGGACGGTATCCTGGGATCAGCGGGCCGAGGCGGCCTTTTCCGGCAGCGCGGCAAGGGCGTTCTGGGCCGGCACCGGCTTCACCTCGGCACCCGGCTTGACCTTCTGCAGGCCCTCGACCACCACGCGCTCGCCGACGGCCAGCCCGTCCGACACCAGCCAGACATTGCCGACCGCGCGTTCGGTCTTGATGGTGCGCGGGTTCACCTTGTTGTCGGCCCCCACCACCCAGATACGGGCGGAGCCGTCCGGCCCGCGGGCGACCGCGGCCTGCGGCACGGTGATGGCGTTTTCGGCCACCCCCTGCTCGACGCGGGCGCGGACGAACAGGCCGGGCAGCAGGTCCTTGTTCGGGTTGGGGAAGACCGCGCGCAGCTGGACCGAGCTGGTGCCGGCATCCACCGTCACGTCGGAGAATTGCAGTTCGCCCTTCGCCGGATAGGCGGTGTCGTCGCCGCTGGCGTTGCTGTTCAGGAACAGCGTCACCGGGATCTTGCCGGGCTCCGCCGGGCGGATGCGGCCGGTCGCCATATCCTCGCGCAGCTTCATCAACTGCGAAGCGGTCTGCGTCACGTCGACATAGATCGGGTCGAACTGCTGGATGGTGGCCAAGGCCGTCGCCTGATTGGCGGTGACCAGCGCACCCTCCGTCACCGCCGACTTGCCGATGCGGCCGGAGATGGGGGCGAACACCTTGGTGTAGTTCAGGTTGATGCTGGCGAGGTTGTAGGCAGCCTTGGCGGCGGCGACCTGCGCCTCGTTCTGCTTCAGCGACGCCTGGACGTCGTCGAAGTCCTGCTTGCTGACCACGCTGTTCTTGACCAGATCGCCGTAGCGCGACGCCTTGTTGCGGGCGGCCTGCAGGTTGGCCTCCGCCTTCTGGACATCGGCCTGGGCGCTCGCCAGCGACGCCTCGTAGGTGGCGGGGTCGATCTGATAGAGCTGGTCGCCGGCCTTCACCTCGCTGCCCTCGCGGAACAGGCGCTTCAGCACGATGCCGCTGACCTGCGGCCGGATTTCCGCCACGCGGTAGGGGGCGGTGCGGCCCGGAAGCTCCGTGGTCACGGTCAGGCGCTGCGGCTCGATGGTGAGGACCGACACCTCCGGCGGGCCGCCGCCCTGGGGCTGTCCGCCCGCCTGCTTCTGCTGGTTGCAGCCGGCGAGCAGCGCGATCAGGCAGGCCGCCGCGGCCAGCGTCATGAATGGATTGGATCTGGACATCTGTTTCCTCGTCTCGGCGCCGCGCGTCGGCGGACCCGTCTCCCTGCTACGCCGGGCTTCGGTTGGTCCGGCACATCCCCGTTGCTTAGTACTGTCTCATACAGTACAGTGTACCAGACGATACAGTCAGAATGCTGCACCGCGCAAGAGGGTTCCACGGGTGTCCGACAGAGATGTTCGACAGGGGGCCCGGTGGAAAGGCGCTGAAGCAAAAATCAATCCGGCCGCGGCACCGGAAGGGAACGCACGATGACCAGCAGCCACAAGGCGCGGATCGACACCGCACCGGACTCACCCGCCAACGGAACCGCCATCTGCGGCCCGTCCACCTGCGGACCGCGCGGCATGGCGCGCCGGCAGGCGATCCTGACGGCGGCCCGGCGCCTGTTCATCGAAAAAGGGTTCGAGAAGACGACGCTGAGCGACATCATCGCCGTCGCCGGCGGGTCCCGCGCCACGCTGTACGAGCATTTTGGCGACAAGGAAGGGCTGTTCCGCGCCATCATGGAAGAGGACAATGCCATGTTCCTCTCCGGCCTCACCCCTGCCCAGACCGACGAGCGCGTAACGCCGGAGGCCGGGCTGACCGCCTTCGCCCTGCATCTGGTCAAGGCGCTGCTGAATGACGAGACCACGGCCACTCTCCGCGTCCTGATCGCCGAGGGCGACCGCGTGCCCGACATCGCCGAGGCCTTCTTCCGCATCGGGCCGGAGAACGCCATCGGCCGTCTGGCCGACTATCTGCGGCGGCTGTCCGACCGCGGTGATCTGCGAATCGACGACCCGGCCGCCGCCGCGCAGGCCTTCCTCGGCATGGTCACCGGCAATCTGCTGATCCGCCGCCTGATCCTGCCGCAGAGCGCGCCGGCCATCCCCGACCTCGACCGTTATGTCCGGCAGGCGGTGCGACTGTTCCTGAGCGGGGCGCGCGTGGCGGAGGCCAAAGCGGGCTGACGGCGCGAAGCCCTCAAATCGTCTCCGCCGCCTCCTCTCCCACGCCTTGGTGGCGGTTGGCCTTGGTCAGCGGTTCGGCGATGTCCTCCAGCCCCTTGCCTTCGGCGTCGACGCCATAGACCAGGGCGACCATCCCGCCGAACATCATCACCACCGATCCCACCACATAGCCCCAGAACAGCGGGTCGCGCTCCGTCCCCTCCCCCACCAGCCAGCCGAACAGCAGCGGGCCGGTGGAGCCCACCACCTGGGCGATGGCGAAGAAATAGGAGATCGCCTGCGCCCGGACCTCCAGCGGGAAGATCTCGCTGACCGTCAGATAGGCGGACGAGGCGCCGGCCGACGCGAAGAAGAAGGAGACGCACCAGAAGATCGTGTGCGTGTTCGCCGTCAGCACCCCCTGGCGGAACAGGAAGGCGGAGACCAGCAGCACCACGCCCGCCAGCAGATAGGTGCCGAAGATCATCCGCCGCCGCCCCACCGTGTCGAACAGCGGCCCCAGCAGCAGCGGCCCGATCAGGTTGCCGGCGGCGAAGGGAAAGAAATAGAGCGCCGTCTGCGACGGATCGAGATGGTAGAAATTCTGCAGAACCAGGGCATAGGTGAAGAAGATCGCGTTGTAGAGGAAGGACTGCGTCACCATCATCGTCACGCCCAGGAAGGTGCGCGACGGGTATTGCCGGAAGAAGACGTCGACCAGCTGGGCGTAGGTCACCGAATCTTCCGGAATGATGCTCATGGCCCGCTTCGGATCGACCGGTGGCACCGTCCGTCCCTGTGCGCGCACGCTGGCCTCGATGTCGTCGACGATGCGCTCCGCCTCGTCCTCCATGCCGTGGGTGACCATCCAGCGCGGGCTTTCCGGGATGTGTCGGCGCAGATAGATGATGATGAGGCCCAGCAGCGGGCCGATGAAGAAGGCGATGCGCCAGCCGAGATTTTCCGGGACCAGCGAGTGGTCGAGCAGGAAGACGCTGCCGACCGCGCCGATCATCGCCCCGCCCCAATAGGTGCCGTTGATCGCGATGTCGACCCGGCCGCGGAAGCGCGCGGGGATCAGTTCGTCGATGGCGGAGTTGACGGCGGCATACTCGCCGCCGATGCCCATCCCGGCGATGAAGCGCCAGACATAGAGGAACCAGGGCGTCCAGGCGAAGCCGGCGATGCCCGACGCGATCAGGTAGAGCGCCAGCGTGGTGATGAACAGCTTCTTGCGCCCCCAGCGGTCGGTCAGCCTGCCGAAGATCAGCGCGCCCACCACCTGCCCCATCAGATAGATGGTGCCGGCGAGCCCGACCTCGGCGCTCGACATGCCCAAGGTTTCCTTGTAGCCGGAGGCGGAGATCAGCTGGATTTCGATGCCGTCGAGAATCCAGCTGACACCCAGCCCAACCACCACCATCCAGTGGAAGCGCGCCCAGGGCAGCCGGTCCATCCGGGCGGGGACGAGGCTGCTCACCGCGGCGGTGCTCCTGACGGTGCCCGTGACGGCATTTGTTCCTGCGGTCATGTCGGGGGGCTCCTCGAGGCTGACGGTCGGGCGGCGTTCCGGTGTCCGGTGAAACGCCCTGCGCCGCCGGAAGGTTTCCGCACATGCTGGACCCGATCAAATGTCTGGCCTGCAAATCATCACGGCACTCCTCATTTCCCGTTGCGCTTTTGGATCGATCCAATTACCGTGTACGAACACTGAGAGAGCGGGACCGCCGTCGTCGCGGCGTCCCGGCGGTCCGGGTGAGGCTTCCCCGGACGACAGCCCAAGCGGACAAAGGCAATCCGCGCGACGCCGGCCGTCAAGGGCGGCGCGACGCGGGTGCGGAGGAACGCCCGTGACCTACGATTTTCAATTCGACGCGGTGTTCGCGTCATGGGATTACCTGCTCGACGGCGCCTGGCTGACCGTCAGGCTGTCGTTCGGCGCCATGGCCATCGGTCTGGTGATCGCCATCGTCTGCGCACTCGGCAAGACCTCCGGGCCGAAGCCGGTGCGCTGGCTGATCAACGCCTATATCGAGGTCATCCGCAACACGCCCTTCCTGGTGCAGATCTTCCTGATCTTCTTCGGGCTGCCGAGCGTCGGGTTGCGGCTGTCGCCGGATGTGGCGGCGCTGATCGCGATGGTCGTCAATGTCGGCGCCTATGCCACCGAAATCATCCGCGCCGGCATCGAGTCCATCCACAAGGGCCAGATCGAAGCCGGGCTGGCGCTGGGGCTGCGGCCGCTGCAGGTCTTCCGCTACGTCGTGCTGAAGCCGGCTCTGCGCACGGTCTATCCGGCGCTGACCAGCCAGTTCATCCTGCTGATGCTGAGTTCCAGCGTGGTGTCGGCCATTTCCGCCGACGAGCTGACCTCGGTCGCCAACAACATCCAGTCGCAGACCTTCCGCAGCTTCGAGATCTACATCGTGGTGACCGGCATCTATCTGGTGCTGGCGCTGATGTTCTCGGCGCTGTTCGCCGGCATCTACCGGCTGGCCTTCGCCTATACCGTCGACCGGCGCTGAAGGAGGCCGCCCCATGATCCGCGCCTTCGGATACAACGAATTCCTGTTCCTGCTCAGCGCCGTGCAATGGACGCTGCTGCTGTCGGTCATCGCCTTCATCGGCGGCGGCATCGTCGGGCTGTTCGTGGCGCTGGGCCGCACGTCCGACGTGAAGCCGCTGCGCTTGCTGGCGACCGGCTACATCCAGGTCTTCCAGGGCACGCCGCTGCTGATGCAGCTGTTCCTGGTCTTCTTCGGCGCCACCGTGATCGGCATCGACATGAGCCCGTGGGTCGCCGCGGCGGTCGGGCTGACGCTGAACACCAGCGCCTTCCTGGGCGAGATCTGGCGCGGCTGCATCCAGTCGGTGCCGCGCGGCCAGTGGGAGGCGGCGTCGGCGCTCGGCCTGCGCTATCCCGGCCTGATGCGCTACGTGATCCTGCCGCAGGCGGTGAAGGTGGCGGTGCCGCCGACCGTGGGCTATCTGGTCCAGGTCATCAAGGGCACCTCGCTGGCTGCCATCATCGGCTTCGTCGAGCTGACCCGCGCCGGACAGATCGTCAACAACGCCACCTTCCAGCCCTTCCTGGTCTTCAGCATCGTCGCCGCGATCTATTTTGCGCTGTGCTGGCCGTTGTCGCTGTTGAGTCAGCGTCTGGAAGCCCGCTACGCCGCGCCTTCCCGTTAAATCCCTAAAAACACTCGCACTCGGAGGAAACACCCATGGCCTTCACCGTCACCCGCCGTCTCGTCGTCGCCGGCGCCCTGATGTCCGCCGCGGCTATCGCTTTTGGCGGCCTGACCGCCACGGCCCACGCCCAGAGCGTCGAGGAGATCAAGGGCAAGGGCAAGCTGACCATCGGCATGCTGGTCGACTTCCCGCCCTTCGGCATCACCAACAGCGAAGGCAAGCCGGACGGTTACGACGCCGACGTCGCCAAGCTGATGGCCAAGCACATGGGCGTGCCGGTCGACATCGTGCCGGTGACCGGGCCGAACCGCATCCCCTACCTGCTGACCGGCAAGGTCGACGTGCTGGTCGCCTCGCTCGGCGTCACGCCGGAGCGCGCCAAGCAGGTCGCCTTCTCCGAGCCCTATGCGGCGATCGAGATCGGGCTGCTCGCCCCGCAGAAGTCGCCGGTCAAAAAGGCGGAAGACCTGTCGGGCAAGAGCGTCGGCGTCGCCCGCGCCAGCACGCAGGACCAGTCGCTGACCGCGGTGGCGCCCAAGGATGCCCGCATCATGCGCTTCGACGACGACGCCAGCGCCGTGCAGGCCCTGCTGTCCGGTCAGGTCGATGCGCTGGGCGTCAGCAACGTGGTGGCGCAGCAGATCAAGACGATGGCGCCGCAGGCCAATTACGAGATGAAGTTCGTCCTGAAGAGCCAGGTGCAGGGCATCGCGCTGCGCCAGGGCCAGGACAAGCTGATGGGCTGGGTCAACGGCTTCCTCGACACCGTGAAGAAGAACGGCGAGCTGAACGCCATCCATCAGAAGTGGCTGGGCACCGACCTGCCGGCGGCGGTCACCGCCAGCAAGTCCTAAATCGAACGAAGCGCAATCCCCGGTGGAGGTTACGACCATGGCAATGGCGTCTGAGCCGACGCGCGACGGCGTCGCGCCCGCGATGAGCGCGGATGTCGTCATCCGCATGGAAGGCGTCCAGAAATGGTACGATCATTTCCAGGTGCTGAAGGACATCGACCTGGAGGTCCACCGGGGTGAGCGCATCGTCATCTGCGGCCCGTCCGGATCGGGCAAATCGACCCTGATCCGCTGCATCAACCAGCTGGAACGCCACCAGAAGGGCCGGATCACCGTCAACGGCGTCGAACTCGGCCCGCATCACCGCCAGCTCGACACCGTCCGGCGCGAAGTCGGCATGGTGTTCCAGAGCTTCAACCTGTTCCCGCACCTGACCGTGCTGGAGAACTGCATGCTGGCGCCGATGAAGGTGCGCGGCACGACCAAGGCCGAGGCGAAGGCCACCGCCATCCGTTATCTGGAGCGGGTCCGCATCCCCGAACAGGCCGACAAATACCCCGGCCAGCTGTCGGGCGGCCAGCAGCAGCGCGTCGCCATCGCGCGGTCGCTGTGCATGAACCCGAAGGTGATGCTGTTCGACGAGCCGACCTCAGCGCTGGATCCGGAGATGGTGAAGGAGGTGCTCGACACCATGATCGGGCTGGCGGAAGACGGCATGACCATGCTGTGCGTGACGCACGAGATGGGCTTCGCCAAGTCGGTCGCCCACCGCGTGATCTTCATGGACCGCGGCGAGATCGTCGAGCAGAACACGCCGGAGGCGTTCTTCACCGATCCGAAATCGGAGCGGACGCGAAGCTTCCTGGGCCAGATCCTGGCTCACTGAGGATTTTTTGTTCCACCAAGGACGAATTGCGATGAAGCCCGAAATCCTGCTGGTCGAACCCATGATGCCCGCCATCGAGCAGGCTCTGGATGCGGCCTACACCGTCCACCGCCTGTCCGCCGCTGCGGATCGCGACCGGCTGATCGCCGAGGTCGCCGACCGGGTGCGCGCCGTCGTCACCGGCGGCGGGACCGGCGTGAAAAAGGCGGTGGTCGAGGCGCTGCCCAATCTCGGGATCGTCACCATCAACGGCGTCGGCACCGACGCGGTCGATCTGGAGCATGCCCGCGGCCGCGGCGTGCGGGTGACCAACACGCCGGACGTGCTGACCGACGACGTCGCCGACCTCGCCATCGGGCTGATGATCGCCGCATCGCGCCGGATGATGGTGGGCGACCGCTTCGTCCGCGCCGGAAACTGGCCGAAGGGCAAGCTGCCGCTCGCCCGCAAGGTCAGCGGCAAGCGGCTGGGCGTGCTGGGGCTGGGACGCATCGGCGAGGCCATCGCCAAGCGCGCGGAAGCCTTCGGCATGACCATCGCCTACACCAACCGCAAGCCGCGCGACGGCGTGTCCTACCGCTTCGTCGCATCGCCGATCGAACTGGCGCGGGAGAGCGACATCCTGATGGTCGCGGCCTCGGCCGGGGCGGACGCCCGCAACATGGTCGGCCGCACCGTGTTGGACGCGCTGGGGCCGGACGGGCTGCTGATCAACGTCGCCCGCGGCAGCGTGGTGGACGAGCCGGAGCTGCTGGCCGCCCTGACCGAGGGCCGGATCGGCGGCGCCGGGCTGGACGTCTTTGCCGACGAGCCGAATGTGCCGGAAGGCTTCTACGGCCTCGACAACGTCGTTCTGCAGCCGCATCAGGCCAGTGCAACGGTTGAGACGCGGATGGCGATGGGCCAGCTGGTGCTGGACAATCTGGAAGCCTTCTTCGCCGGCCGGCCGCTGCCGACCGCCGTGGTGTGAGGCACCGCCGCCGTGGCCAGAGCGCCCGATAGCAGCAAGCCGGCCAGCAGCAAACCGGCCACCGGCAAGATGGAAAGCGTCACCCTGACGGAGGTCGCCGGCCATGCCGGGGTGTCGCGCTCCACCGTGTCGCTGGTGCTGCGCGGCAGCCCGCTGGTGGCGGCGGAAACGCGGGAGCGGGTCCAGGCCGCCATGGCGGCGCTCGGCTACATCTACAACCGCGGCGCCGCCAACCTGCGCGCCGCCCGCACCCACACGGTCGGGCTGCTGGTCTGCGAGCTGAACAACCCCTTCTATGCCGAGCTGACGGCTGGGGTGGACGACGTGCTGGACACCGAAGGCTTCGTCGCCTTCATCGCCAACACCGCCGAACAGCCGGAGCGCCAGGACCGCTTCCTGCAGCGGATGCGCGAGCACAATGTCGACGGGGTGATCCTCTGCCCCGCCGCCGGGACGCAAGCCGAGTTGCTCGACCGGCTCGACCGCTGGCGGCTGCCCTGCGTGCAGGCCCTGCGCTTCGTCTCGGATCAGGGACGGGACTATGCCGGGGTGGATTACCAGGCGGGCATGGAGACGGTGACCGAGCATCTCATTTCGCTGGGTCACCGGCGGATCGCCTTCGTCGGCGGGACGCTGGACCATTCCGCCTACGCGGCGCGCCATGCCGGCTTCACCGCGGCGATGCGGCGGCACGGGCTGGCCGACGATCTGGTGCTGCGTTGCCCGCTGACCCGGCGGGCTGGCGCCGAAGTGGTGGGTGCCCTGCTCAACCGGGCCGAACCGCCGACGGCGGCGCTATGCTACAACGACGTGGTGGCGCTCGGCCTGATGCTGGGGCTGGAGGCGCGCGGTCTGAGGGCCGGGCGCGATCTGGCCGTCACCGGCTTCGACGACGTGCCGGAGGCCGCCCTCAGCCGGCCGGCGCTGACCACCGTCGCCACGTCCGCAAGGCAGATCGGGCAGGAAGCCGCCCGGCTGCTGCTGCGCCGCATCGCCGACCCGCAAGGCCCACCCGAACGGATCATCCTGCCGAGCCGGCTGGTCGTCCGCCAATCCTGCGGCGCCCCCTCCCCTTCCCCTCACCACAGAGACTTGCCATGACCGATACCGTCGAGGCCCTGATCGCCGCGCGCGAGACCCGCCAGTGGCTGACCGGGCTGGACAACCGCCCGATGACCGAAGCGGAGGCCTATGCGATCCAGGACGCCGTCGCCCGCCGCCTGGGTCCAGTGACCGCCTGGAAGGTCGGCGCCGTAACGCCCGACGCGGAGCCCTTCCGCGCGCCGATCAACGCCGCCACCGTCTTCGAGGGCACCGACCATCTGCCGGCCAAGATCTTCCAGGTCATCGGGGTAGAGGCGGAGATCGCCTACCGCTTCGCCCGCGACCTGCCGGTGCGCGAGCAGCCCTACAGCCGCGAAGAGGTGCTGGACGCCGTCGCCTCGGTCCACCCGGCCTGGGAGATCGTCGATACCCGCTTCGCCGGGTTCGGCAGCCAGGACCGGCTCAGCCATATGGCCGACCAGTTCAACCACGGGGCCCTGATCGTCGGGCCGGCCATCGCCGACTGGCGCTCGCTCGACCCGCTGAAGGAAACGGTGACGCTGGAGGTCGACGGCGAGACCAAGGTCGATGTCGTCGGCGGCAACAGCGCCGGCGATCCGGTCCGGCTGCTGGTGTGGATGGCCAATGTCGGCACCCGCAGCTTCGGTGGCCTGCATGCGGGAGAGGTGGTGACCACCGGATCCTGCACCGGCACCGTCTTCGTCGAGCCCGGCAGCCGGTCGGTCGCCCGCTACGGCACCATGGGCACCATCACGCTGAAGGTCGATTGAGCGGGGAAAGAATGCCCTCTCCCGGGACGGGAGAGGGAGCGCCGCTTACGGCAGCAGGTGCCCCAGCCGCTGGCCGAGAGCGGTGAGGCCGCTGGAGGCGGGGACGTCGGCGCCGGCGACCAGATCGACCGTCCGGCGGACGGCGCCGTCATAGTCGATGCGGAGCTTGCCGACGATGTCGCCGCGATGGACCGGGCTGGGCAGCGGCTCGGCCAGGGTGGCGACGACATGCAGGCTGTTGCGGTCGGCGGGCGCCATGGTCACCGTCACGTCGTCGGCGACCGTCACCGGGACGCTGTCCTCCGCCCCCATCCACACCGGCGCCTGTTCGACCAGCTCGCCCTTGTGCAGCAGCGGGTAGAGCTTGAAGCTGTTCCAGGCCCAGTCGAGCAGCCGCGTCGGCTCGTCGTTGCGGGACTGCGGGCTGGGCAGGCCGTTGACGACCAGAACCAGACGGCGGCCGTTGCGCTCGCCCGACGCGGTCAGGCCGTAGCCGCCGACCTCGGTGTGGCCGGTCTTGATGCCGTCGACGCTGACCGGGTGGTAGAGCAGCGGGTTGCGGTTGCCCTGGCGGATGCCGTTCCAGGTGAAGGTCCGCTCCGACTCGTAATGGTAGAATTGCGGGAAGTCGCGGATCAGGTGGCTGGCGAGGATCGCCAGATCGCGGGCGGTGGTGTAGTGGTCCGGGTCCGGCCAGCCGCTGGCGTTCATGAAATGGGTGTCGGTCATCCCCAACTCGCGCGCCTTGGCGTTCATCAGCGCGGCGAAGGCGGATTGGCTGCCGGCCAGCCCCTCGGCCAGCGCCACGGCGGCGTCGTTGCCGCTGTCGATCAGCAGGCCGCGCAGCAGATCCTCCACCCGCACCTGACTGCCCAGCTTCAGGAACATGCGCGAGCCGCCCATCTTCCAGGCGGTCTGGCTGACCGGGAAGCCGGTGTCGAGCGTCGTCCGGCCATGGACCAGCGCGTCATAGGTGAGATAGGCCGTCATCATCTTGGTCATCGACGACGGCGCCATCCGGGTTTCGCCGTTCTTGTCCAGCAGCACCTCCCCGCTGGTCAGATCGACCAGATAGGCCTGTTTGGCCGCCGTATCCGGCGGGGTCAGCGCGATGGCGGGGACCGAACCCAGGAGGGCGGCGGCGAGCGACAGGCAGGCGGCCAGATGACGGAGCGGTCTGCGGAACGGGGCGGCGGAACGGGGCGGATTGGCGACGATCACCCTGCGGATCCTCTGAGGTGACGGATGGCTCTTTCGACGGCCGTTTCCATGAACCATCGCCGCGCCGGCTTCACCCCTTATTTTCGTATGGGCCGCAATTTTAATGTGGGACAGCGGCAGGATCAGGCCGGCCCAAGGTCAGGCGGGCCCAAGGTCAGGCGGGGTCGAGCAGCCGCGGGCCGGCGCCGGCGTCGCCAAGCTCGTCCCACGGGTTGCGCAGGGGGCAGTCGCGGATCGACAGGCAGCCGCAGCCGATGCAGCCGTCCAGATTGTCGCGCAGCTTGGTCAGCTTGGCGATGCGGTCGTCCAGCTCCGCCCGCCAGCGCTCCGACATGCGGCGCCAGTCGGCGGTGGTGGGGGAGCGGTCCTGCGGCAGGGCGTTCAGCGCGTCGGCGATGGAGGCGAGCGAGATGCCGAGCCGCTGCGCCACCTTGATGACCGCCACCCGCCGCAGCACGTCGCGGGAGAAGCGGCGCTGGTTGCCAGGATTGCGCCAGCTGCGGATCAGTCCCTGCGCCTCGTAGAAGTGGATGGTCGAGACCGCCACGCCGGACCGGCGCGCCACCTCCCCCACCGTCAGGTCCTTGTCGTAGTCCTCAGGTGACAGCATTGCGGTTCCTCCCCTTTCCTGCAACCCTCCGTCCCGCAAGTCTGACGGCTTTTCCGCTTGACCTCAAGTCCTGTTGAGGTTTTAGGGTCGCCCAACTTTGCTGCCCGAACGGGCCGGATGGTGCAACGAGGGGGATGGGGACCGAATGAGCAGGGGAAAGTTTGCCGCCTTGCGGGAACGTTTGGCGGGATTGGGTGAGCTTGTGTTCCGGCCGATCCTGCCGGGCGCCACGCTGCGCGACCGGATGATCGCCTGCTGCGGCGCGCTGCTGGGCATCGCCGCGACCGGATTGCTGTGCCGCAACATGCTGACCTTCATGTCCAGCGCGCCGGTCCTGGTGGCACCGATGGGGGCGTCGGCGGTGCTGCTGTTCGCCGTGCCGGCCAGTCCGCTGGCCCAGCCCTGGTCGATCATCGGCGGCAACACGCTGTCGGCCGTCGTCGGCGTGCTGGTCGCCAGCGTCATCCCCGACCCGATGCTGGCCGGGGCCGCCGCTGTGGCTCTGGCCATCGCCACCATGTCGCTGACCCGCTGCCTGCATCCGCCCGGCGGGGCCGCCGCGCTGACCGCGGTGCTGGGCGGGCCGGCGGTGACGGAGATGGGCATCAAGTTCGCCTTCTTCCCGGTCGCGGTGAACTCCATCCTGCTGGTGACGGCCGGACTGATGTTCCATCGGCTGTCGGGCCACCGTTATCCGCACAGGGCGGTCAACACCCACCGCACCAACGATCCGCCGGCGCAGCTGCGCCCCGGCCTGACCCAGGGCGACGTCGACGACGCGCTGCGCACGCTGGCCGAGACGCTGGACGTCAGCCGCGACGATCTGGGCACCTTGCTGGTCAATGCCGAGCTGCATGCGCTCGAGCGGCTGCATGTCGACATCAGCTGCCGGGAGATCATGTCGCGCGACCTCGTCACCGTCACGCCGGACACCCATCCGCAGGTGGCCCGCGCCCGGCTGCTGGAGCATGGCTTCCGCACCCTGCCGGTGGTGGATGCGCAGAACATACTGGTGGGCATCGTCGGGCACGAGCAGCTGTCGCACGGTGATGTCGCCCATCATGGAACGCGCGTCGGCGCCGTGATGGCACCGGCGGCGACCGAGCTGCCCGACACGCCGGTCTTCCGCCTGCTCGGCCGGCTGTCCGACGGCCGCACCCACGACGTGGTGATCGTCGACCAGAACCGCCGGATCCTCGGCATGGTCACCCAGACCGACCTGCTGGTGGTGCTGGCCCGCACCGCGCTTGCCCGTGCGGTGCAGACCGGAGTGGACGGGCTGACCGAAGCGCTGCCGCGCGGCTATCTGCGCGACGTGACGGCCGGTCGGGCCTAGCGGTTCAACACGGCCCCCTCCCCCTTCGCCGGCCCTGGAGCGGAGGGGGACTGGGAGGTTTGAACTCTGGTGACGGCGGTTCGGCGTGCGAGCAGGCCGCCGGCCCGAGGTGGCGAGCCCGACAGTCAGAGCGCGATCTCGACGACGATCTTGCCGCCGGCACTGCCGTCGGCCACGGCGGTGTGCGCATCGTCGGCCTGCTCCAGCGAGAAGCGCCGCGGATCGAGACGGGGCAGCAGCTTGCCGGCTTCGACCAGGGCGGCGGCCCGGCGCAGGATTTCGCCATGGTTCGCCATCCCTTCGCCCGTCAGCATGGGCAGCAGGGTAAAGACGCCGGAATAGGTCGCGGCCTGGAACGACAGCGGCGCCAGCGCATGGGTTCCCCAGCCCAGGCAGCTGACCACATGGCCGAAGCGCCGCACCGCCTGGAACGAGGCGTCGAGCACCGGCCCGCCGGCGGTGTCATAGACCAGATCGAAACCGCGGCCGCCGGTGTGATGGGCGACGTAGGCTTCGACCGTCTCCGCCCGGTAATCGATGGCGGTGGCGCCCAGCTGTTCGACCAGCGCCAGCTTCCCCGCCGATTCCGTCGCCCAGACGGTCGCGCCGAAGGCACGGGCGATCTGCACCGCCACATGGCCCACGCCGCCGGCGCCGCCCTGGACCAGAACCGTCTGGCCGGACTGCACATTGGCGCGGTCGACCAGACCTTCCCAGGCGGTGATGGTGATCAGCGGCAGCGCGGCGGCTTCGCGCATCGTCAGGTTCGCCGGCTTGTGAGCGAGCAGCTCGGCCGGAACTGCGGCGTATTCCGCCAGCGAGCCCTGCCGGCCACCGACGCCGCCGGTCATGCCATAGACCTGATCGCCGGACTTGAAGGCGGTGACACCGGGACCGACGGCGACGACCTCGCCCGCCAGATCGATGCCGAGGATGGCAGGCAGCGGATGCTTCGCGTGGGCCGCCGCGCCGGCCCGAATCTTGGTGTCCAGCGGGTTGACGCCGCTGGCGGCGATGCGGACCAGCACCTGGCCGGGACCGGCCACCGGCCGCGCGACTTCGGTCAACCGGAACGGGGCGTCGTACGCATCCAGCACCAGCGCGCGCATCGTGTTGTTCGGATCCTGGGACATGGCCTTGCTCCTTGTTGGGGTGCATCGTGGTGATGTCCCGAAGGATGTCCCCAACGCGGATGTTTGAAAAACAATGATACTGTTTGAACCCCATTCATTTCTGTATGATGCGGCATGGAGTGGAGCGACCTTCGGATTTTCCTGGCGATCGCCCGCGAGGGCACGCTCGGTGCGGCGGCACGGCGGGTCGGACAGACCCAGCCGACCATGGGGCGTCGTCTGCGCGCGCTGGAAGACGCGGTGGGGCACACGCTGTTCCAGCGGACCGCCGACGGCTTCGTGCTGACCGACGAAGGGGCGGCTGTGTTGCGCCACGCTGAGCGCATGGAAGAGGAAAGCCTTGCGCTGGAACGCGAACTGGCCGGCCAAGGCGGACGGCTGGAGGGCAGCCTGCGGCTGTCATCCTCCGACTGGTTCGGCCTGCATATGCTGACGCCGGTCATTCACGAGTTCACCCAGCGCCATCCCGGTGTGGTGGTGGAGCTGTTGACCGAGTCACGGTTGCTGAGCCTGTCCAGGCGCGAGGCCGACCTCGTGTTCCGCATCCGTCCGTTCGACGAGCCGGAAGTGGTGCAGCGCAAGCTGACCCGGATCGATTACGCCCTTTACGGGATCGTCGGCAGCCCGCCGCCGGAGGTCGGGGACGGCACGGGCTGCGCGCTGGTCACGATGGACGTCGCCTTTGGCGGCATGCCGGATGTCACATGGTTGCGGCGGATGCTGCCCAACGCCCGCGTCGCGTTTCGCAGCAACAACCGTGACGTCCAGGCCGCCATGGCGGCCTTCGGCGTCGGATTGGCGGTTCTGCCGCGCCCGATCGGCGATGCCTTGGACAGGTTGCAGGTCATCGACCTTGGCGAACCGCCGCCCGGACGCGATGTCTGGGTTGGCTATCACCAGGATCTCCGCCGGCTGGCACGCCTGCGCGCCCTGCTGGATCTGATGATCGACCGCTTTTCGTGACCGTCGGCCTGTGATGCGCAGCGTCACCAGAGTTCAAGAATCGGCAGGACCGGCGTCACCAAAGTTCAGCGCCGTGAGTCCGCAGGACATCAGGCGATGCGCGCCATCACCCGCTCGTTGATCGGCGGTCGCGACGGATAAAGGATCAGACCTTCGGCCGCTTCTTCGACACGGGCGTCGGGATAGGCGGCCATGGCGTATTTCAGATTCGGGATGAACTTGGTCTTGAACTGGCGGACCAGGGCGTAGCCGGCGCCGAACTGGCCGTGCAGGGCCGCCCAGGTGATCGGCGTCGGCTTGTCCAGCGAATGCAGGCGGTAGGCCAGCCAGATATAGACGTCGAGGGCCATCGACTTGCCGCTGATCGCCTTCAGCGCTTCTTCCGCCACCGGGACCGGATGCTCGCGCAGGGCCTTGAAGAAGCTGTCGCTGAGCCGCACCGTCTCGGTGAACAGGGTTCCCTGGCGATCGTCGGGGCGGCGCAGCTGGATGGCGTCGGCGACGATCGATTCCTTGCTCTGCCGCCGTCCGCCGTCGGCGTCGGTGAAGAAGGTCAGATGGCAGGCGGAGAGGCGGGCCGCCTGATCCTCCACGTCGCGATAGGCCTTGCCGCAGATCGGAATGTCCATGCGCTTCAGCCAATCATGCATGGAGCCGCCCAGTTCCACCTCCGGATTGCCGGTCTGGATGGCGCGGGTCTGCAGATAAAGCAGGATCATGCGCGCCCGGCTGCCATAGGGAACGCCGATTCGGCGGGTGACGCCGTTGCGGTCCTCGATCACGCCGGGCTGGATCACCAGCTTCACCTTGTGGCCCGGCCGTTCCCAATGCTGGTCGTCGGGAAGCTGGCGGTGGGGCAGCGCCGTCTGGCAGAATCCGGCGTAGGTGATGCCGAGCTTGCCGTTTTCCGCCGCCTGGACCGCGGCGGCGATGTCGATCAGGGGCCGTTCCTCGTCCGAAACGAGGGCCAGCGCGCCGTCGCGTCCGTGAGTCTCGATCAAACGATGAATGCTGCCCATGACGACCTCCCGCTTTTGGTCACCGGTGACGGTGCTGTGGCCAAGCGTCCTGTGACGGGCCGGTGACCGAACCTGCCAGATACAACACCCCGGATCGCGCCGAAGGCAATTTGAACCTTGGTGACGCAGGCTAATTGGAAGCTATTTGGAACCAACTATTAGATTCGTCACCAAGGTTCAGGGGATAAGTCCGAGTCGCGTCACCACAGTTCAAGCATGGCGTCACCAGAGTTCATGGGGAAAAACCGGGGGCCTGTGGACGAATCGGGTCTGCCGATCGCTTGGCGATTTGAACCTTGGTGACGCTGGACTTGTCGATTCGGGGGCGGAGTCGGGTGGCGGGGCCTGCGGAGCGTCACCAAAGTTCAAGGATTCCAGCGGGTAAGATCGGGCTGTGCGAGGGGCCTGTTCTGCGACCCAGTCCGCAGGCTGCGGACTGGCATGGGCTTTCCGTCATTCCCGCGAAGGCGGGAATCCAGGAAACGTCCCGATTAAGTCGCTGAAACGGCTGGATTTCCGCCTTCGCGGGGATGACGCTGAGATGGGTGGAGGCTCATTCCGTCACCTATCATCGGTCCGCACTGTCCGGGCGTCACCAAAGTTCAAACGGCCGGTCGAGTCGATTCGGGGGCCAGGGCGTCACCAAAGTTCAAACCTCCGAACCGCCGCTGAACCGCTCCGCGTCACCAAAGTTCAGGAGTCTTGCCGAGTCGGTCCCGCTGGGGGCGTCACCAAAGTTCAAATCCGGGCGGGCCGTACCGCCGTCGGGGCGTCACCAAGGTTCAGGCGTCCCGCCGCCAGGGAACCGGCCGGCGGCGGCGGAGTTGTCTTGCCCTGGGGTTCGGCCGGGCGAAGGGGGCGATATGGCGCGGAATGCGATGACGGCATCGGCGGACGGGGCCGAAGACGGGGAATCGGGGAAGGTCGTCTTCGCCGCCATCGCGTCAAATCTGGCGATCACCGTCACCAAATTCGTCGCGGCGGTCTTCACCGGCAGCGCCTCCATGCTGAGCGAGGCGGTCCATTCCCTGGTCGATACCGGGAATGAGGCGCTGATGCTGGTCGGGCTGAAACGGTCGAAGAAGCCGCCCGACGAGCGCCATCCCTTCGGCTACGCGCGCGAACTGTATTTCTGGACCTTCGTCGTGGCGCTGGTGATCTTCGCCGGTGGCGCGGTGGTCTCCATCTATGAAGGGGTGGAGAAGATCCTGCACCCGCAGCAGGTGGAGTCGCCCTGGATCAACTTCGTCGTGCTGGGCATCGCCTTCGTGATGGAGGGGATCAGCTGGACCATCGCATTGCGTGCCTTCAACGCCAGCCGTGGCGAGGCCGGCGTGATCGAGACGGTCCATGCCAGCAAGGACCCCACCGTCTTCATCGTGCTGTTCGAGGATTCGGCCGCCCTGGTCGGGCTGCTCATCGCCGCCGCCTGCCTGTCGGCCGACTTGGTTCTGGACCAGCCGGTGTGGGACGGCATCGGATCGGTCCTGATCGGGCTGGTGCTGGCGATGACCGCCGCCTTCCTCGCCTATGAGACGAAGAGCCTGCTGATCGGCGAGTCCGCCCGCCCCGACCTCGTGCGCGGGGTGCGCGCCCTGCTGATGGAGGATGCCGCCATCGACCGCGTGAACGAGGTGCTGACCATTCATCTCGGGCCGCAGGTGGTGATCGTGACTGTCAGTCTGGATGTGCGGGACGAGGTCAGCGCCGGGCAGGTGGAGCAGGCGCTGGCCCGTATCGAACGGCGGGTGACGGAGCGATTCCCGGAAATCCGCCGCGTCTTCACCGAAGTGCGGGCGGCGGAAGGGTTGGAACTGCGGCCACGCCCCAACTGAGGGCAGCGAACCTGTTGTGGCAACTCCGCGCAGGCTCCATTGACAAAGTTCCGGCAACTTGCTCAGACTCCGCGCGGCCGCATCTGCGGGCCGCCGGAGTCTGAAGGGGAATTATCGGAATGCTGTCGATCGGGGGCGACGACATGCGCCAGCTGCGCGAGCGCCGCGGCGAGAACCAGACGCAGTTCGCCGAATGGCTGAACGCGCAGCTCGGCCGCAGCTACACCAAGGCGCGGATCAGCCGCTGGGAAAGCGGGGCGGAGCGCATCCCGCAGCAGCTGGTCGATTTCCTGACCCGCCACAAGGCGGACGAGCGGCCCCGCTCCGCAACCTATCTGGCCGTCGCCAACCAGAAGGGCGGCGTCGGCAAGACCGCCACCGCGGTCAACCTCGCCTATGCCCTGACGGAGGGCGGGGCGCGGGTGCTGCTGATCGACTGTGATTCGCAGAGCAACGCCACCGTCCATGTCGGCATCGGCAACGCCGCCATCGTCGCCTTGGAGCAGCAGCGCAAGACACTCTATTATGTGCTGCGCTCGGAAGAGCCGCTGACCTCGGTCATCATGCCGACGGCGGAGCGCGGGCTGGACCTCGCCCCCGCCGGGCTGTCGCTGGCCGATGCCGACGTGGAGCTGGCCGCGGATTCCACCGGCGGGCTGATCCTGCGGGAGAAGCTGGACGAGGTACGCCACGCCTATGATTTCGTGGTGATGGACTGCGCCCCCAATCTGGGGCTGGTCACCGCCAACGCGCTGTCGGCGGCCGAGCTGGTGGTGGTGCCGGTGCAGACGGAGGCGCTGGCCCTGCTGGGCGTCAAGCGGCTGGTCGACACCATCGGCCGCATCCGCCGCCGGGTGAACCCCAGCTTGCGCATCGCCGGCATCATCCCGACCATGTACAACGACCGGCTGACCCAGGACCGCGCCACCCTGCAGGAGCTGCACGAATCCTACGCTGATCAGGTCCCGGTCTTCGCCCCAATCCCGCGCGCCACCGTCTATGGCAAGGCGGCGGCGGCCGGCATGATCACGCTGGCCGGCGACCCGAAGGCGCCGGGGGCCGAGACCTTCCGCGAGGTGGCGCGCCAGATCCGTGCCTATGCCCAGAACCGGGAGTTGCCGCATGTCGCGTAAGTTCGAACGCAAGACCCGCGAACTGCTGGGCACCGCGGCGGAGCCGGTGGGCGCGATGGCTGGCGGGCTGACGGTGGGCAGCGACCGGCTGTTCGGCACCTCGGCCGGCTTCCCGCATGTCGTCGAACTGGACCTCGCCCGCGTCCACCGCAATCCCGATCAGCCGCGCCGCCATTTCGACGAGGCGGAGCTGCGCAGCCTCGCCTCCTCCATCGAGCGGCATGGGTTGCAGAACCCGATCCTGGTCCGCCCGCTGCCCCAGGGCGAGTATCTGCTGATCGGTGGTGAGCGCCGGGTGCGCGCGCATGAGATGCTGGGCCGCAAGACGGTCTTCGCCATCCTGACCTCCGGCGACCCGGACGAGATCGGGCTGATCGACAATGTCCAGCGCGTCGACCTGAACGCGGTGGAATATGCGGCGGCGCTGGCCCGGCTGATCGACAAGCACGGCTACACCCATGACGAGCTGGCCGCCGTGGTCGGGCGCGACCGCACCGACGTGACCAAGCTGCTGGCGATCATGGGTCTGCCGGCCGAGATGCGGGAGGAGTATGCGACGCGCTTCGCCCATGTCTCCCGCTCCGTGATGATCGAGATCGCCGCTGCCCCCGCCGAACTGCATGCCCGGCTGTGGGAGCGCGCCAAGGAGGGGGCCAGCGTCAAGGCGGTGCGGCAGGCCAAGCGGGACCATGCCAGCGGCGGCGCTTTGAAAGACGCGCCGCCGCCGGAGCCGGCCCAGGAGTTGGGTGCGAAGGAGGCGATGCGGACCCTGCAGGCCAGCGTGAAGCGCATCCTGCGCGACGTGGCCGTGGTGCGCGAGCAGCGCCGCTTCCTCGACCCCGACAACCGCGACCGGCTGATACGGCTGCGGGCGGAGATCGACGCCATTCTGGACGGGGAAGCGGGCGCCTAGACGCCCTCCCCCAGCAGCGCCTTGGGTTCCAGGAAGGCGTCGAGGCCGAAGCTGCCGTACTCGCGGCCGATGCCGGACTGCTTGAAGCCGCCGAAGGGCGCCTTCGGGTCGTGGGTCAGGCTGTTGATCAGCACGCGGCCGGCGACGATGCGCTCCGCCACGCGGCGGGCGCGGGCGGTGTCGCCCGACAGCACATAGGCCTGGAGGCCATAGATGGTGTCGTTGGCGATGGTGATCGCCTCCTCCTCATCCTCATAGGGCAGGATGGAGAGGACGGGGCCGAAGATCTCCTCCCGCGCGATGGTCATGTCGTTGCGTACGGCGGTGAAGAGGGTCGGGCGCACGAACCAGCCTTCGGTCCTGTCTGGACGGCCTTCCCCGCCGGCCAGCAGGACGGCGCCTTCCTCCAAACCGATGCGGATGTAGCGCTGCACCCGCTCCCACTGGGTTCGGCTGACCATCGGGCCGACGGTGGTCGCCGGATCGCGCGGGTCGCCGGCGCGCACCGTCTCCACCGCCGCCTTGGCCAGCGCTTCGATCTCGGCGAGGCGGCTGCGCGGGGCGAGCAGGCGGGTGCCGGCGATGCAGGCTTGACCGCTGTTCATGAAGGCGGCGTTGATCGCCAGCGGGATCGCCCGGGACAGGTCGGCGTCGTCGAGGATGATGGTCGGCGACTTGCCGCCCAACTCCAGCGTCACCCGCTTCAGCGTGTCGGCAGCCGCGCGCAGGATCGCCTTGCCGGTGGCGGTGGAGCCGGTGAAGGAGATCTTGGCGACATCGGGATGGCTGGAGATCACCGCCCCCACCCGGTCGCCGCGGCCGGTCACGATGTTGAACAGGCCGGGGGCCAAGCCGGCGGCATGCAGCGCTTCGGTGACGATCTGCGTCTGGCGGGCGCTCATCTCGCTGGGCTTGATCACCGCGGTGCAGCCGGCGGCGATGGCGGTGGCGAGTTTGCCGCAGATGAAGCCGGCGTTGCTGTTCCACGGCGTGATGAGCCCGGCGACGCCGAGCGGCTCCATGCGGACCTCGGCCGTGCCCATGCGACGGAGGAAGGGGTAATCGGCCAGCAGTTCGGCGGTCTCGCGGAAGGCGTTCACCGGGTGATCCACCATGAAGGCGGCGCGCGAGGCCGGGGCGCCATACTCCTCGATCACCGCGTCCAGCAGATCGTCGCGCCGGGCGGCGACGGCGTCGGCCAGCCGGTGCAGCACAGCGATCCGTTCCGCCTTGCCGGTGCGGGAGAAAGCCGGGAAGGCGCGCTTGGCGGCGGCGATGGCGGCGCGGGCATCCTCCTCGTCGGAAAGGCGGACGCGGCCGGTGACGGCGCCGGTCGCCGGGTTGTGCAGGTCGAACAGTTCGGTCCCGTGCGGGGTGATGAAGCGTCCGTCGATATAGATGGTGTCGATGTCATGCATGACGGGTCTCGCGGAATGGCTGGTGGTTGGCCATTCAGGTGGCACAGGGGCCGTCGGGTGATAAGGTGGACAATCCCGCATGCATCGGTGAACGGATCGGGACAATGTCACTCACTGGACTGGCCGAGCTGGAGGCCGTGCAGGCGGTCGCCCGGCATCGCGGTTTCCGGGCCGCGGCGGCCGAGCTGGGGATTTCGCGTTCGGCGCTCAGCCACGCCATCGCGGCGTTGGAGGAGCGGCTGGGGGTGCGGCTGTTCCACCGGACGACGCGCAGCGTGGCGCTGACCCAGGCGGGCGAGCAGTTCGTCGCCGACACCGCCCCTGCCCTGCGCGACATCCGGGCCGCCATCGACCGGCTGTCCGACCATCGGGCGATGCCGACGGGAACGCTGCGCATCAACAGCTCGGCCGGCGCCGCGCGGATCATCATGAAGCCGGTCATCCTGGAGTATCTGCGCCGTTATCCCGAGATGACGGTCGACATCGTCACCGAAGGCAAGCTGGTCGACATCGTGCTGGAGGGCTTCGATGCCGGGGTCCGGCTGGCGGAACAGGTGCCGCAGGATATGATCGCCATCCCGCTCGGCCCGGAGCTGCGCTTCGCGGTGGTCGGCACGCCGGACTATTTCGCCGGCCGCTCCCTGCCGGCCACGCCGGCCGACCTTGCCGAACACCGCTGCATCCGCAGCCGGTTGCCGAGCGGCGCGCTCTATCGCTGGGAGTTCGAACGGCATGGCGAGACGGTCGCCATCGACGGCAGCGGGCCGCTGATCCTGGATGATCCGGATTTGATGCTTGAGGCCGTGCGGGCGGGGATGGGGGTGGGCTATCTGGCGGAATGGCATGTCGCCGAGGACATCGCCGCCGGGAGGTTGCTGCGCGTACTGGAGGCGTGGACGCCGCCGTTTCCGGGCTTGTGTCTTTACTATTCAGGCCGGCGTCACCTGCCGCCGGGGGTGCGGGCGCTGGTCGATCTGGTGCGGGAGCTTGGGGGCGGGCGGTAGAGGGCGATGTGGGACGTCCCACAATCACGTCCCTCTCCCGTCCCGGGAGAGGGCTTTTAAAGGCGCCGACTCCAGAAGGGGCGGTCTTGCCAGCGGCGTTCCAGGCCGTACCAAGCACGCAGATGGGCGCGGTAGGCGTCGCGGATCGGTGTCAGGCCGGCGGCGTAGCCGGGCAGTGCTGTGGGATCGCCGAACAGGTGGCGGTGGGCGGCCTCCGCCCCGGCCAAGCCGGTATAGAGCGCGTTGAAGATGCCTTGCGACGACAGCGGGTCGAAGCCCAGCGCGGCGTCGCCGACCGCCAGCCAGCCTTCGCCCGAGGCGGGGGACAGGGTGCTGCTGTGGGCGGCGCAGAAACCACCCCACCCCTCCCCCTGCTCCTCCGGCTCGAAGCCGCAGGCGCGCAATGAGTCCGAAAGCACGGAGCAGCCGGACAGCCGGCGCAGCAGCGATGCGGTGTCGCGGGCATCCGCCGCGGCGGGCAGGTCGGCGTCGGTGTGGAAGGCGACGACCCGGCGGCCGGCGGGCAGCGGGGCGCTGTACCACCAGCCATCCGGCTCCGCCTCGATCCAGGTCAGGCCGGACTGCCGGCCGGGGGCGTCCCGGCCATGGACCCAGCCGCAGACCAGCCGGTCCGACACCGCCCGCCGGGCGCCGAAGCGTTTCGCCAGCGGCGAGCCGCGCCCGCCGGCATCGACCAGCAGACGGGCGTGGACGGGAAGGCGGCGGCCGGCGGTCTCCACCTCCAGCAGCCAGCCCTGCCCTGCCCTGTCCACCGACAGCGTCTGGGCCGGGATCAGCAGGACGGCGCCGCGGGAGGCCGCCACCCGGCGCAGCCAGCCGTCGAAGCGACCGCGGTCGAGATGCCAGCCCGGCCCGTCGAGGTCGCGCAGATTGTCGGCCTCGACCGGCAGCGGCCCGCCCCAGACCGACCGGCCGCCATGGCAGGGGGAGTGGCCTTCGGCGAGGAAGGCGTCCCACAGACCCATGTCGGTCAGCAGCCGGCGCGCCGCCGGGGCCAGCGATTCGCCGATGCGGATGGCGGGACCAGCCCGCCGGTCCAGCACCAGCACCCGGTGCAGCGGCGCGAGGTTGAGGGCGAAGGCAGTCCCGGCGGGGCCTGCCCCGACCACGACCGCATCCACCCCAACCGCACGCGCCACAGCCTTGTCCGCCTCCGCCCTATCCCTGACGGCGGCACCCACTCGGATCATCGCAGTCCACGTGGGAAGCGGCGGACCTTGTCGATCCGGCTGAGGTCGATCGGCTGGGTCGCCCGCAGCCCGGCACCGCCGCCCGACGGGGCCGGCGCCTTGGTGGACAGGGTGTGGTGGGCGGTGCGGACGGCTTTGGTGTCGACCGTGTCGTCCGCGTCGGGGATCGGGATATGCTGGTCCTCCACCTCGATCAGCGGCGGGAACAGCCTGGCGCCTTCGGGATCGGTCGGGCCGGGATTGACCTCGACCACGCCGAGATGGTCGAAGTGATGGATCATGTTGTTGATCTGGTCGGTGTAGCTGGTGGTGCCCAGCGGCGCCACCCAGGCGGCGCGGTTGGCGAAGGCGGCCAGACGCACCTGGGCCGGCTGGGCGGCGTCCATCACGATGTCGTAATTCTCGCGGGTCAGCACCTCGTTGGGCACGCGGGCCGGCCAGAAGGTCGGGACATTGGGATCGTAGCCGGGATCGTAGCCGGAGCGGCAACTGCCGGTGTCGGTCTGCCACGGCACCGCCATCCAGCGGGTGATGCCACCGGGAAGCTGGCCATAGAGCGGGCCGTTGGGGATGGTCACGGTGTCGCTGGACAGGATGGCGCCCATGCCCGGCTCCACCCAGCCCTTCGGCGCATGGGCGAAGCGGAACGGCTCCATATACAGGGTGGCGGCGCGCACCGGCCACGTCATCTCGCAGCCGGGATGGAAGGCGTCGGCGAGGCAGAAGTCGAGCGCTGCGCGGGTCAGCACGTCGCCCTGCTCGTCCAGCGGCACCTGATCGAAGTCGGTGTAGACCGGGACCTTGCCCCAATCATCGTCGAAGTCGCCGGCGACCCATTGGTCGAGGAATTCCAGTTGGGTCTGGGTCAGCGAGGTGTATTGGCGCGGCGTCTCGGCCGGCGGGATGTTCATCGCGTCGCCATAGACCCAGGGCCAGGGCGTCGGCGACCAGCTGTCGACCGCGTCGTGGCGGAAGGAGTTCTTCAGCACCCGCCGGGTTTCCTGGTTGGCGAGGCTGCGGTCGCTGAGCCGCGCGATCCACTCCGGCTTGGTGAAGTCGTTGGCGGAGTTCCAGCCGAACCCGGCGGCGAAGCCGGCATTGACCCATTGCAGGCCGGTCATCCGCTCGAACACCGGATAGATGTCGTGGGTGAAGGACGGGCGGGTGGGCTTCGGCAGGGTTCCCGCCTGGATCGCCACGTCGCGCATCAGGTCCCACATGGTGCGGACGGACTTGCGCTGCGGCCCGTAGTTCGGCGGGGCGACGACGATCCAGGCGGGGGTGACCGGCAGCTCCATGCCGTTGAGCTTCACCACGGCGTCGACCGGGCCGTCGGAGGTGTCGTCGTGCCAGCCCTCGTTGTTGCCGAAGGTGATCGCCTTGGTGCCGTTGTAGGAGGCCGACTTGCCGCGCCCGCCGGTGACCAGCAGGCGATGGTCGCCCTTCTCGCACCACATGCGGCCGAGATAGACCGGCTCACCCTGGTGCATGAATTTGCCGGCGACCAGTTCGTGGCTCTGGCGGCCATGGCCGGCGTGGATGGCATGCTCGCCGGCATCCAGCACCAGCGCCTGACGGTCGGCGACGGTCGGGTTGCGCAGCGTCGTCGGGTCGGCCGACGCCGCTTCCGGGATGTCGAGCGCCAGCTGGAAGCCGTACCAGGCCGACTTCTTGTTGGCGAGATGGACCTTCCAGGTGATGTCGGCACCGCTGTCGGCGGCCGTCAGCTCGCGGACGATCCGGCCCATGGCGTTGACGCCATAGATGCGGAAGCGCGCCGCCTGCGGCAGAAGCCGGCCCTCGGCGTCACGGTAGGGGTTCCGCGCCGGGTCGTCGCCGGCCATCAGCGGCTTCGGGTTCGGCACTTCGGGGCCGACGACATAGCCCTCCGGCGCGTTGCCGATGCGGGCGATGCCGATGGGCGGGTAGATCACCGCCTTGACGATGCAGTCGTCCTTGGGGAGCGGCGGCGCCTGGTCGCGGGGCTGCGTCGGCTGTTGCAGCGGCTGGCCGTTGGCCTGATGGCGGACGTCGGCGCCGTGGTTGTAGACCACCTTGCGCACCGCGGCGATGCTGCCCTGCGGCGCCTGCTCCACCGGCGTGCGCCAGATGTTGAAGGCCAGCTCCTGCCCATAGTCGCCTTGGCCACGGGCGCAGACATCCTGCTTGGGCAGGACCAGAGTCGCGACTGGCTGGTAGGGGTACTGGTCGGTCGGCCATTCCTCCGTCGCCTTGTCCAGCGGATAGCCGGCGCTTTTCGGCACCACCTGCACCATGAAGGTGAAGCGGTATTCGTCCTCCAGAAGCCGGTTGGCGAGATCGGTGGCGAGGTAGTTCTTGTCGTCGGTCGGGACATTGACCGCCGGATGGCCGGGCGGCGGCGTTTCCGGCACCAGAGAGTATTTGGCGTAATGGTCGGGGCCGAAGGTGAAAGGCAGGATCGCCCAATACTGGGTGGTCAGCACGCTGCCGTCGACCTGGGCCGACATGGCGTTCAGGATGCCGTCGGTTTTCGGATGCTTGGCGAGGTAGCCGGGATAGTCCTTCAGGACAGTGCCGGCATAGGTGAACTCGCACATCTGCTCCGCGTCGTCGACGAAGAAGACGGCAAAGTTCTGCATGATGAAGTCGGCGACGTCGCCCGTCTCTCCCAGCGCGTTGACCCCATCGACGCCCCAGACCTTCAGCCCGATGCCGAGCGTCGAACCCAGATCGGGCGAGGTCGGGCTGGTGTCGCTGGAAAAGCGCATCCAGGCCGGCAGCTCGTCCTTGGCGAAAACGCCGACGCGCAGCGCCTCCGGCCGGTTGGGATCCATCACCAGACGGCCATGGGCGGCCCCGTGCAGCTTGCGGAACACCGCACGCTCCGCCGGCTTCTGGCCCAGCGCGATGCGCTTCATCTGGCCCATGGCGATGAACATCTCGTCCAGCCGTTGGGTGGCGTTGGTCGCGCAGTCGAAGCAGGGGGGACTCTTGTTGGGGTCTTTGGCCGTCATTCGCTCCGTCTCCTGTATCGTCCGGCGGCGCTGCCGGGGCGGGGTGGGCACGTCAGTCGTGGGAGGTTGTGTTCGTTGTTTGATTTTCCCGCGTCTTGACTCGTGCTTACGCGAGCACTTGAAGGGTTTCCACCTTAAATAATCAGGTCTGCACACAATTTTCGTGTGTGGGAGAGTTGGTGGTGACGGAGCGCTTCGGAGGTTGAGGATTTCTGCGCTGTTCGTGCCGGTGATCCGGAGGTGCCGATGTGGGACGTCCCACAAAGCGTTAGGCTGCTCCCCTACCCCATTGATGTGTATGATGGACAATCCGTTCCGCAGAGGTCCGACCAGAATGAGCGACAACTTCTTCGACATCGCCGCCGCCCGTTTTCCCGCCGATGCCGACAGCAGCTTCATCGAGCTGGAGTCCGGCCGCCGCTACAGCTACTGCGACCTGATGGAGATCAGCGGCCGGTATGCCCGGCTGCTGGCGGAACTGGGCGTCGTCAAGGGTGACCGTGTCGCCGTGCAGGTGGAGAAGTCTCCGGAGGCGGTCTTCCTCTATCTCGCCTGCCTGCGCGCCGGTGCCGCCTATCTGCCCCTGAACACCGCCTATACGAAGGCCGAGGTCGGCTATTTCCTGGGCGATGCCGAGCCGAAGGTCTTCGTCTGCACGCCGGGCAACGAGGCGACGCTGGCCGATACCGCCAAGGGCGCCGGGGTGGGCACGCTGCTGACGCTGGGCACCGGCTGCGACGGCAGCTTGGCCGACCGGGCGGCGGGGTTGGAACCGAAGTTCGACACGGTTCCTTGCGCGGCGGACGATCTGGCGGCGATCCTCTACACCTCCGGCACCACCGGGCGGTCGAAGGGGGCGATGATGAGCCACCGCAACCTGTCCTCCAACGCCGCCACCCTGCACCGCATCTGGGGCTTCCGGCCAGACGACGTGCTGCTGCACGCCCTGCCGATCTTCCACACCCATGGCCTGTTCGTCGCCACCAACTGCGTGCTGATGAACGGCACCGGCATGCTGTTCCTGGGCAAGTTCGATCCCGACGCCGTGTTCCGCCTGCTGCCGCGGGCGACCGTGATGATGGGGGTGCCGACCTTCTACACCCGCCTGCTGGCCGACCCGCGCCTGACGCGGGAGGCGGTGGCGCATATGCGGTTGTTCATCTCCGGCTCCGCTCCGCTGCTGGCCGACACCCACCGGGAGTTCAAGGAGCGCACCGGCCACGCCATCCTGGAACGCTACGGCATGACGGAGACCGGCATGCTGACCTCCAACCCGCTGGACGGCGACCGCATCCCCGGTACCGTCGGCTTCCCGCTGCCCGAGGTGTCGGTGCGGGTCGCCGACGAGAAGACCGGGGAACCGGTCGCGGAGGGCGGGATCGGCGTGCTGGAGGTGAAGGGGCCGAACGTGTTTTCCGGCTATTGGCGGATGCCGGAGAAGACGGCGCAGGAGATCCGCCCCGGCGGCTGGTTCATCACCGGCGATGTCGGCCGGATCGACGAGCGCGGCTATGTCCACATCATCGGACGCGCCAAGGATCTGGTGATCTCCGGCGGCTTCAACGTCTACCCCAAGGAGGTGGAGACGGTGATCGACGCCATCGACGGCGTGGTGGAATCGGCGGTGATCGGCATCCCCCACCCGGACTTCGGCGAGGCGGTGATGGCGGTGGTGCTGCGCCGTCCGGGGGCTGCGGTCGATGAGGCGGCGGTGGTCGGTGCCTGCAGGGAGCAACTGGCGAACTTCAAGGTGCCGAAGGCGGTGGTCTTCGTCGATGAGCTGCCGCGCAACGCCATGGGCAAGGTGCAGAAGAACCTGCTGCGCGAGGCGAACAAGGGCCGTTTCGGAGCGTAAGGGGAACGCCGGCCAGGGTCCCCAAGTTATCGCTTGTCCGCCGTCCGCGGTGGGAGCAATGCTCGGCCTCCTGCCGCGCCCTACCCCTTTCGAAGGGAGGGGTGCGGCTCCGGCTTTTTCCATGTGCGCCCGCGATGATGACCCTGTTCCGCCGTGCCGTCCTGCCGCTGGCGGCGGCCCTGCTTGCCCTGCCCGCTTCGGCCATGGCCGGCCAGCGCAGCTATGCTGCCACCCACGGCGCCGCCCCCTTCGTGACGGAGCATCTGATCCCCGGATCGGACCTCGACCTCGATCAGGTCGACCGGACCCTGCCGCAGGCGCGGGTGGTGGCGCTGACGCTCGACGACGGGCCGGATGCCAATGATCCGCACATCCTCGACATCCTGCGGGCGCATGGGGCGAAGGCGACCTTCTTCTACATCGGCGACAAGATTCCGGCGCATCACGACATCGCCAAGCAGGTGGCGGCCTCCGGCAACGAGGTCGGCAGCCACACCCAGACCCACCCGATGACCACCGACCTGAAGCCGGCGGAGCGCGAGTGGAACCTGGCGCAGGCGGAGAAGGCGCTGGCGTCGGTCGGGGTGACGGCGACGTGGTTCCGGCCGCCCTTCGGCGATGTGGACGACGCGCTGGCGGCGCTGGCGCGCCGGCATGGCATGGCGACGGTGCTGTGGACCGCCGACAGCCAGGACTGGAAGGACAGCGGTCCCGACGTGATCCGCCACCGGGTGACTGCACGGCTGATGCCCGGCGCCGTCGTGCTAATGCACAGCACCAAGGCGGCGACCGTCGCGGCGCTGCCGGCGATCCTGGAGGAGGGGGAGAGGCGAGGGCTGCGCTTCGTCACCATGAGCGAGTGGGAGGCGGCGATGCGGCAATCGGTGACGCCGGAAATGGCGCTGCTGCACCCGGCGTCGCGGCGGCGCTGAGCGCCCGCGCCGGGGTAGGGCCGGGGGGGTAGGGCCAGGGTAGGGATGCAAGGATGTCCCATCGGCGGGGGCGCCCGGCCGGTGTAGGATGGCGGCGAGCGGCCTTCATCTCTCACGGCTGCCGTTGGAAGCACCGCCATGCCCGTCGAGCCCTTCACCCTGATCCTGTCGCTGCTTCAGCAGATGTGCGTCTATCTGGTGATCGCCTATCTGCTGAGCCGCACGCCGCTGTTCCTGCCGCTGACCCATGTGACGGTGCGCTGGCCGCACAAGCTGGCCTGTTACGCGATCTTCTCGATCTTCTGCATCATGGGCACCTATTTCGGCCTGCACATCGACGACAGCATCGCCAATACCCGCGCCATCGGGGCGGTGCTGGGCGGCATCTTCGGCGGGCCGTCGGTGGGATTGGCGGTCGGGCTGACCGGGGGGCTGCACCGTTATTCGCTGGGCGGCATGTCGGCGCTGGCCTGCGCCATCTCCACCATGGCGGAGGGGCTGATCGGCGGGCTGGTCCACCGGCACATGGTGCGGCAGGGGCGGATCGAGCCGCTGTTCAACCCGCTGCGCGTCGGCGCCGTCACCTTCGTGGCGGAGGTGGTGCAGATGCTCATCATCCTGGCGGTGGCCCGGCCGTTCGAGGCGGCGATGCATCTGGTCGAGGTGGTGGCGGCCCCGATGATCGTCGCCAATACGGTGGGCGCGGCGCTGTTCATGCGCATCCTGCTGGAGCGGCGGGTGCTGGACGAGAAGCAATCCAGCGCCTTTTCCGCCAAGGCGCTGAAGATCGCCGCGCGCTGCGATGGCGTGCTGCGCGGCGGGTTCAACAGCGAGAACAGCACCCGCGTCGCCCGCATCATCTACGAGGAGACCGGTGTCGGCGCCGTCGCCATCACCGATCGGGAAAAGCTGCTGGCCTTCATCGGCATCGGCGACGACCACCATCTGCCCGGCACGCCGATCAGCTCGCCGCAGACGCATCAGGCCATCGCCAGCAATCAGGTCATCTATGCCGACGGCAACGAGGTGGCCTATCGCTGCTCGATTAGTCCGGGCTGCCGTCTGGGGGCGGCGCTGGTGATCCCGCTGGTGGGCGAGGAGGGCGGGGTGATCGGCACCATCAAGCTGTACGAGCCGCGCACCAAGATCTTCTCCACCATCAACCGCACGCTGGGGGAGGGCGTGGCGCGGCTGCTGTCCAACCAGATCCTGGCCGGCCGCTACGAGCAGCAGAAGGCGCTGCTGGCGCAGTCGGAGATCAAGCTTCTGCATGCGCAGGTCAACCCGCATTTCCTGTTCAACGCGCTGAACACCATTTCCGCCGTCATCCGCAACGATCCGGAGCGGGCGCGGCAGCTGGTGCAGAACCTGTCGACCTTCTTCCGCAAGAACCTGAAGCGGCCGAGCCAGATGGCGACGCTGGCCGACGAGGTCGAGCATGTCAGCGCCTATCTGCAGATCGAGCTGGCGCGCTTCACCGGCCGGTTGGCGGTGGAGATCGAGGTGCCGGACGATCTGCGCCACGCCCGGCTGCCGGCCTTCTCGCTCCAGCCGCTGGTGGAGAACGCGATCAAGCACGGGACGGCGCAGCTTCTGGGCGACGGGCGGGTGCGCATCGCGGCGCGGCGGGAGGGCGGCGATTTGCTGCTGTCGGTGGAGGACAATGCCGGGCTCTATGAGGCCAAGCCGGGTGGCGACGGGCTGGGGATGACCATCGTCGACCGCCGCATCCGCAACCGCTACGGTGAGGATTACGGCGTCTCGGTCGCCTGCGACCCCGATGTCGCCACCCGCGTCACTTTGCGCCTGCCTCTTGAGGAAACCGTGCCCGCATGACGGCCGCCATGAATGTCCTGATCGTCGATGACGAGCCGCTGGCGCGCGAGGAGCTGCGCCGGCTGCTGGAGGAGGCCGCCGACATCCGCATCGTCGGTGAATGCGCCAACGCCATTGAGGCGATCGGCGCCATCAACCGGCAGGCGCCCGACGTGGTCTTCCTCGACATCCAGATGCCGCGGGTCAGCGGTTTGGAGATGCTGAGCATGCTCGATCCGGAGCGGATGCCGCGCATCGTCTTCCTGACCGCCCATGACGAGTATGCCGTCCAGGCCTTCGAAGAACATGCCTTCGACTATCTGCTGAAGCCGGCCGATCCGGCGCGGCTGGAGAAGACCTTGCAGCGCCTGCGCCGGCAGCATGCGCCGCAGGAGGTGTCCGTCCTGCCGGGAGCGGCGGAGCTGCGCCACATTCCCTGCACCGGGGTCAACCGCATCACCCTGATGAAACTGGCCGATGTCGAGTATGTCGTCTCCCGCCCCGCCGGCGTCTATGTGGTGGGAGAGGATGGGCAGGAGCGCTTCACCGAACTGACCCTGCACACCATCCAGGAAAAGAGCCCGCTGTTCCGCTGCCACCGCCAGCATCTGGTCAATCCGGACCGCATCCGGGAAATCCGCTTCGTCGACGGCGGGCTGGCGGAGATTCAGACCAGCGGCGGCCATGTGGTGCCGGTCAGCCGACGCTTCCTGGGCGCGCTCAAGGAGCGGTTGGGGATGGGGTGAAGCCGGCGATTGCCCGCTCCACCGCCGCTTCGGCATGGATGGCGGTGGTGTCGAACAGGGGGACGGCGCTGTCCTCCGGCTTCACCAGCAGCATGATCTCGGTGCAGCCGAGGATGATCGCCTCCGCGCCGCGCTCCACCAGACGGGCGATGACGTCGCGGTAGGCTTGGCGGGAGGCCGCTTCGACCCGGCCCTGGACCAGTTCCTCGTAGATGATGCGGTGGACGGTGGCGCGGTCGGCGTCGTCGGGGATCAGCACCTCCAAGCCGTGGCGGTCGGCGAGGCGGCCCCTGTAGAAGTCCTGCTCCATGGTGAAGGCGGTGCCGAGCAGCCCGACGCGGCGGTGGCCGGCGGCGCGGATCCGCTCGGCGGTGGGGTCAGCGATGTGCAGCAGCGGGATGGCGACGGCGGCCTGCACCTCGGCCGCCATGCGGTGCATGGTGTTGGTGCAGATCAGCAGGAAGTCGGCGCCACCGCGCTCCAGCCGGCGGGCGGCGTCGATCATCAGGGCGGTGGCGTCGTCCCAGCGGCCGGCATGCTGCAACGCCTCGACCTCCGCGAAATCGAAGGACCACATCAGGCAGCGGGCCGAGCGCAGCCCGCCCAGCCGGTCGCGGACGCCCTCGTTGACGATGCGGTAATATTCGGCGGAGCTTTCCCAGCTCATGCCCCCGATCAGTCCGATCACTTTTTGCGACATCGGGCGGGTCTCCTGCCTTGGTGGGTGGGACACTTGGAACGCCGTGAAACGGTTTTCGGTCTGCTGTTCACCTGTTCAGCAACTGCCGGCCGACGACGCTTTCTTCCTAACACGGGACCGCTGAAGCGGGTAGAGCGGGATGAAACGGGCCATTCGAGTCCTCCGGGCATGACCAAATGGCCGCCGCCGGTGTTACCCGGGGGAGAAGGTCCGGGACGGGAGGGCGGCGATGGGCGGCGTGCGGCGGTGGTGGGGGATTGTGGTCGATGCGGCGTATGGCTGGATGAACGACGATGCGATGAGCATGGCGGCGTCCATCGCCTTCTACACCATCTTCTCGCTGGCGCCGCTGGCGATCCTGGTGATCGCGCTGGCCGGGCTGGTGTTCGGCGACGAGGCGGCGCGCGGCGCGCTGATCGAGCAGCTTACCGCGCTGGTCGGGCGCGACGCCGGCCAGACGGTGCAGGATTTGATCGCGCGTGCCGGCGCGCGGGAGACCGGAATCGTCGCCAGCGTCATCGGCATCGGCACCATCCTCGTCGGCGCCACCACCGTCTTCGTCGAGCTGCAGACCGCGCTGAACCGCATCTGGCGGGTGGCGGCGCCTCAGGAATCGACCATCACATGGCTGGTGCGGGTCCGGCTGAAGGCGCTGGCGCTGATCGGTGCCATCGGCTTCCTGCTGATCGTGTCGCTGGTGGTCAGCGCGGCGCTGGCGGCGGCCGGCCGCTGGGCCGCCGGCTATTTGCCGGCGATGCCGTCGCTGCTGTGGCTGTTCGACGTGGTGACATCCTGGGCGGTGCTGACCGGTCTGTTCGCGATGATTTACCGCATCCTGCCCGACACCTACATCCGCTGGACCGACGTCTGGCTGGGGGCGGCGGCCAACGCCTTCCTGTTCGCTGTCGGCAAGTTCCTGATCGGCTTCTACATCGCCACCAGCGGGGTGGTGTCGGTCTATGGCGCGGCCGGGTCCTTCGTGCTGATCCTGCTGTGGGTCTATTATTCGGCGGTGATCTTCCTGTTCGGCGCGGAACTGACCCGCGCCTATTCGGAGCGCAGCGGCAGCCGGGCACGGATGCCGGGGCTTAACCCTGAGGCGGGGCCTGGGGTAGGCCCTGGGGTAGGGGAGGGGACTACCGCCCGCAGCAGCCGCGTCCCAGAGTCATCAGGATCTGCCGTGCCTTGAAGGACCGCTCGTCGAGCGGCTCCTCGTCCGGGGCGAGGCGGGCCTGGGCCTCGCGGTAGCGGTCGTAGGAGTCGTCGTTGAACAGACGACGCAGATTGGCGAGGACCTTGCGCAGGGGCGGGTGGGGGCAAGGAGTGTCCATCGGAGACCTCTGGCGGGAGCCGGCGTTGTGGGACGTCCCACGTTAGCGCCGTTGCCGCACGCGCCGGGCCGGTTTCCGGCGAGCGGCGGTTTGATCGCCTGAGCGGCGCATTTCGGGGCTTGAGCGGTTCCCTGCTCGTCCCGTCACCGCGGTCCTCGTGATTCTCCGACTAGCCAGTCGACGAAGCCGGCAATCAGGTTTCCGGCATCGGCCTGACGTGGAACAAGGGCGACATATCCCGTCCTCGGAACCCGGATCTCGGGCAGCGGAGTCATCAGCTTGCCGTTGGCGACGTCGATGTCGAGCATCGGCAGCGGGCCGATCCCGATGCCAAGCCCATCCTCCACCGCCTGACGGGTTACGTAAAAGTGATCGAATATCTGGCGGGGATGCCCGGCAAGATGCTGGAGCCCTGCGGCCTCGAGCCAGCCGCTCCAATCGCCTGGGCGGGTTTCGCTTGCGAGCAGGGTGTGCCCCTCGATGTCGGCGGGCTGGTGGATCGGCCGCCGCGCGAACAGCGCCGGGCTCATGATCAGCGTGTCAACATCGTCCAGCACTGGAACGATGCGATGCTGGGGCCACACATGCTCCCGCGCGACGCCGCGCCGGATCGCCACGTCGACGCCGCCGCGTAACTCCTCAAGCACTGTCGAAACCGTCGTGACCGCCACCTCGACCTGCGGATGGTCGGCGTGATAGCGATTGAGCCGTGGGATCAGCCAGCGCATCGCGAAGCTGGTCGGGGCGCTGACACGCAGGATACGGCGCGCGTCGGGCCGGCCGCAGGCTTCCGCCGCGACGGCCAGCCGGTCGAAGGAAAGACCGACCTCCGCGGCGAAGACCCTCGCCATCGGCGTCGCGACCATGCGGCGCCCGTCCTTCATGAAGAGCCTTTGCCCGAGCCAGCCTTCGAGCGTGGCGATCTGCCGGCTCACCGCGCCATGGGTGAGGCCGAGTTCAGCCCCGGCCTCGGCATAGCTGCCGGTCCGGGCCGCGACCTCGAAGATGCGCAGGGCGTTCAGGGGAGGAAGGCGGCGCATGGGCTATCGGTGGGGCGATCCGTGAGGAAAAGGAACGGTATCCGTGATTCAAAGCATACTAGTCGATGAATTTTCACACGCATAGCATGCCTTCCCAATGAGACCAGCCGGGCAATGCCTGTGGCGCCTCCGGGAAAGCCATTGAAGATGAAGCCGAGACAGTGGTGGACAGAGAAAAGAAAGAGCCTGACGAGCGCGTGCCTTGCCCATGCGGTGCATGACGGATACACCGACGCCCTGTATGTCTTCCTGCCGGTGTGGCAGGCGCAATTCGGCCTTTCCTATGCGGCGCTTGCGATTGTCCGCGCTCTCTATTCCGGAACGATGGGAGGCCTACAGATCCCGGCCGACCGGGCCCTTCGCGGCCTGTCGCCGCGGGCGGCGCTGATCCTATCGACCGTCCTCGCGGCGGCGGGCTTGCTGATCATGGCGTTGCCGCTCGGCTTCGCCGGTCTGTGCGTCGGCCTCGTCGTCGCCGGCATCGGATCGAGCATCCAGCACCCCTGCGGTTCGATGCTCGTCACCGTCAGTTACGGCTCGGCATCGCGGCATCCGCTCGGCATCTACAATTTTTCAGGCGATCTCGGGAAAGCCGCCCTGCCGGCGCTCGTCGCGGTGTTGTTGCCGACGTTCGGCTGGCAGCCGGTGCTGGGGCTGATGGCGGCGATCGGACTCGTCCTGTCGCTTGCCCTGCTGCCGCTGGCGCCGGCGGTTCCCATCGTGAGGGCCGCCAAGACGGGGACCAAGGCGGGGCAAGGCCGCGGCGGCTTCGGCATCCTGACGGTGATCGGCGCGCTCGATACGGCGACCCGCATGGGCTATCTGCTGTTTCTGCCCTTCCTCATCCATGGCCAGGGCGGTGATACCGCGACTGTCGGCCTCGCCCTTGCCCTGCTGTTCATCGGCGGCGCGCTGGGAAAGGCGACATGCGGCCTGCTCGGGGAGCGGTTGGGGGTCGTCGGCAGCGTCATGGTGACCGAAGCCGCCACGGCTGTGCTGATCGCGGCGACGCTGTTCACGTCGCTGACGCCGACGCTGATCCTGCTGCCGCTGCTCGGCATCGTGCTCAACGGCACCTCTTCGGTGCTTTACGGCACCGTGCCGGAGCTTTCCAACGGCGATACCGGCCGGGCCTTCGCGGTCTTCTACACCAGCGTCATCGGTTCCGGCGGGCTGGCCCCGATCCTTTACGGTGCAATCGCCGACCACAGCAGCCAGACGACCGGCGTGCTGGCCTCGGCGGCGACCGCCGCCCTGATCGTTCCGCTCGTCCTGATGCTGAGGCCCCATCTGGGTGCCGCTGTTCCCCGCCCTGCCTGAACGCCCCGCAACCACTTGGAGAGTCTTGCCATGACCACCGAATCCCAGGCGCCGCTGATTCTGATAACGGGTGGCGGGCGTGGCATGGGCGCCGCGACCGCAAGGCTCGCCGCCGCCGAGGGTTACGATGTCGCCATCAGCTTCGTCGCCGACGAGGCCGCCGCCCATGCCGTGGTAGCGGATGTCGAAGCCTTCGGGCGCCGGGCATTGGCCGTGCGCGCCGACAGTGCGGATCCGGCGCAGGTCGCCGCGCTGTTCGCCGCAATCGACCAGGAATTCGGCCGGATCGACGTCCTGGTCAACAACGCTGCGGTGCTCGCGCGCCAGTGCCGGACCGAGGATCTCGGCTTCGAGCGGATGCAGCGCATCTTCGCGGTCAATGCGATCGGCCCGATCCTCTGCGCCCAGCAGGCGGCCAAGCGCATGTCGCATCGCCATAACGGCCGGGGCGGCGTGGTCATCAACATCTCGTCGGCATCGGCCCGGCTCGGCAGCCCGAACGAATATGTCGACTATGCCGCCTCCAAGGGCGCTCTGGAGACCTTCACCATCGGCTTCGCCAAGGAGGTCGCGCGGGACGGCATCCGCGTCAACTGCATCCGCCCCGGCCACATCTACACCGACATGCATGCGAGTGGCGGGGAGCCGGGGCGGGTGGATCGCGTCAAGGATTCGATCCCGATGGGACGGGGCGGCCAGCCCGAGGAGGTCGCGCGGGCGATCCTGTGGCTGGCGAGCGCCGAGGCCTCCTTCATCACCGGAACCTTCCTCGACGTTACCGGCGGCAAATGACCGGCAGGAGGGAGCCTGAGCGGCGCCGCTCGCCCCCTGCCGGCTGCCGCTTAGCACCTCCCGGCTGCCGCTCGCGGCATTCCACCCCACGGGGGTAAGCGGCAGGCGTACACCGGCGGCATATCCTTCTCAGGAGAGCCGTCATGGATCACGCCCTAACCTTTGTGATCGCGACACTCTGCATTCTTGCGCTCTGCTACCGCTTTTACGGCGTGTTCTTCGTGCGCAAGGTTCTCCGTGCCGACGATTCGGAAGTCACCCCGTCCCATATGCTGGCGGACGGCCGTAACTATGTGCCCACCAAGAAGTGGGTGAATGCCGGGCAGCATTTCGCCGCCATTGCCGCCGCCGGCCCGCTGGTCGGTCCGGTGCTGGCCGCCCAGTTCGGCTATCTGCCGAGCTTCCTGTGGCTGCTGATCGGCTGCGTCATCGGCGGCGCGGTGCACGACACCGTCGTGCTGTTCGCCTCGATGAAGCACAAGGGACAGTCGCTGTCCGAAGTCGCCAAGGCCGAACTCGGCCCGGTGGCCGGCTGGTGCACCGGTCTGGCGATGCTGTTCATCATCACCATCACCATGGCCGGCCTGTCGATGGTCGTCGTCCATGCGCTGGAACGCAACGCCTGGGGCACCTTCGCGGTGTTCATGACGATCCCGATCGCCATCGCGCTCGGCCTTTACGAGCGGGTCACCGGCTCGTCCAAGGGCGCCACCCAGATCGGCATCGCCGCCATCGCCGCCTCGGTCTTCGCTGGTCCCTACATCCAGGGCACCATGGTCGGCGAGTGGCTGACGCTGCATGCCGAAACCGTGGCGATCGCCCTGCCGGTCTATGCCTTCTTCGCCACCGCCCTGCCGGTGTGGATGCTGCTGACTCCGCGCGGCTACCTGTCGAGCTTCATGAAGATCGGCGTGTTCGGCGCGCTGGTCGTCGGCGTCGTCTTCATCAACCCGGAAATCCGCTTCCCGGCCCTGACCGACTTCATCCATGGCGGCGGCCCGGTGCTGAACGGCCCGGTCTGGCCCTTCATCTCGATCACCATCGCCTGCGGCGCCATCTCCGGCTTCCATGCCTTCATCGGGTCGGGCACCACGCCCAAGCTGATCGACAAGTGGAGCGACATCCGTCCGGTGGCCTTCGGCGGCATGCTGGCGGAATGCCTGGTCGGCGTCATGGCGCTGATCGCCGCGACCTCGCTGCATCCGGCCGATTACTTCGCCATCAACTCCGCGCCGGCCGCCTTCAAGGCCCTGGGCATGGATGTGGTGGACCTGCCGCGGCTGAGCCAGGACATCGGTCTCGACCTCTATGGCCGGACCGGCGGTGCGGTGACGCTGGCGGTCGGCATGACCGAGATCTTCACCCGCGTGCCGTGGTTCAACAGCCTCGCCTCCTACTTCTTCCAGTTCGTCGTGATGTTCGAGGCGGTGTTCATCCTGACCGCCGTCGACAGCGGCACCCGCGTCGCCCGTTACCTGCTTCAGGATCTGTTGGGCGACCTCTATGCCCCGATGAAGCGGCTGGACTGGGTCCCGGGTTCGATCATCGCCAGCGTCATCGCCTGCGTGGCCTGGGGGTATCTGCTGACCTCGGGCGACATCAACTCGGTCTGGGCCCTGTTCGGCGTGTCGAACCAGCTGATGGCCTCGGTCGGCCTGATCATCGGCGCCACCATCATCCTGCGGCTGGCCCAGAAGCGGATCTACATGCTGACCTGCCTGGTCCCGCTGGCCTACCTGTTCGTGACTGTGAACGTCGCCGGCTACTGGATGATCGCCAACGTCTATCTGAACAAGGCCGCCAAGGGCTACAACCCCTTCAACGCCGGCATCTCGATCATCATGCTGGTGCTGGGCTTCATCATCCTGATCGCCGCCTTCCGCAAGTGGAAGGAACTGCTGCAGGCCCGCGCCATCGAGGTTCCGATGGTCGCCACCCCGGCCGAATGACGGTTCCAGTGTCGTAAAAAGCGAACGGGTCCTGTGGAGTGTTCCACAGGACCCGTTCGCTTGTCTGTTTGGAGAGGGGAGGCGGGGGGGGGCGGTCAGGCCGCGACGCGCTCTTCCTCTGCGTCCACCGCCACCGGCGGAATCCAGGGGATCAGGTCCCGCCCGGTGTTGGCGAGGCGCCTCGGCTCGATCCGGCCGATGACGCGGGTGCCTTCCTTGGCGATGCGCAGGATGTCGCCATCCTCCGGAACCAGGGCGCGCTCGACGCCGCAAGTGCGGGCGAGGCGGGCGTGGGCTTCCATATGCTCGATGGTGCCATGGACCGGCACGGCGAAGCGGGGGCGGACCAGACCATACATGCGGGCGAGGTCGTCGCGCTTGGGGTGGCCGGAGACATGGACCGGCGCATCGGCCGGGGTGACGATCTCGACGCCCATGCCGCGCAGATGCGCGTGGATGTCGGCCAGCACCTCCTCGTTGCCGGGGATGGCGCGGGCGGAGAAGATGACGGTGTCGCCCTCTTCCAACCAGAGGTCGCGGTGCTCGTTGCGGGCCAGACGGCTGAGCGCCGCCCGCTCCTCGCCCTGGCTGCCGGTGCACAGGAACACGAGGTTCTCGCGCGGGGTCCAGGACGCCTCGCGGACATCCATGAAGTCCGGCACATGGTCGAGATAGCCGCAGGCCTGCGCCGCCTTTTCCATGCGCAGCATGGAGCGGCCGACCAGAACCACCTTGCGCCCGACCGCCGCCGCCGCTTCCGCCACCGCGGTCATGCGGGCGACGTTGGAGGCGAAGCCGGTCACGGCGATGGCACCCGAACGGTTGGCGAAGGCGCCGATCAGGCCGGCGCGGGCGTCGGCCTCCGAGCCGGTGGAGCCGGGCACGTCGGCGTTGGTGCTGTCGCACATCATGGCGAGCAGCCCTTCGTCGCCCAGGCGCTTCAGCGCGGCGAAATCGGTGCTGCGGCCGACCAGCGGGTTGGGATCGAACTTCCAGTCGCCGGTGTGCAGGACCGTGCCGGCCGCCGTGCGGATCGCCAGCGACATCGGTTCGGGGATCGAGTGGGTGACGGCGATGGTCTCGATCCGGAAGGGACCGATGGTCAGCGTGTCGCCGATCTCGAAGGTCTGCACCTTGGCGGCGCGGTGTGCGCCCTTTTCCTTCAGCCGGTCCCGGATGATGTGAGAGGCGAAGGGGCTGGCATAGATCGGGCAGCGCAGGCGCGGCCACAGATGGTGGATCGCGCCGATATGGTCCTCGTGCGCATGGGTCACCACGAGGCCGACGACGTCCTGCATCCGTTCTTCGATGAAGGCCGGATCGGCCATCAGGCTGTCGATGCCCGGCGCCTCGTCGCCCATGAAGGCGACGCCGGCGTCGACGATCAGCCATTTGCCGGCGTGACCGTAGAGCGCCATGTTCATGCCGATGCGGGAACAGCCGCCCAGCGGAAGGAACAGGATCTCGTCCTTTCCCGGGATCGGGCCGGTGGGGCCGCCGCCATGGACTGGAATGGTCGCCGGGCGGGAGCCGTCGAAGTCGTCACGCGGACGCGGGTTGCGATTGCGTGCGCGGTTGTTCGGCGCCATCCGGCGCCGCTTTGAATCAAACGTCATGCCTCTGTCGTACGTCTCACTTAGGCCGGCATTCGACGCTGCCGGACGGGCGTGCATCGCTCGTCGATGCGGATCTCGGGGGTGGGAGGGACCCGGCCGGAGGCGCCTTGTCGGCGGCCGTCGGACGGCTGGGATTGAATGTTTCGTGAAGGCTTATGTGGGGAAAGGAGGACGTACGTCAAGGGCGTGCGTAAAAAGTCACACGAAATGGTGGGGCATTGCTGGGATGCGTGGGGGAGGAGGGGGGGCGCGCAGGCGCCCCCGGCGCTCCGTCAATGATTGTCGCGCGGGATCCCCATCGTCTGCGCCACGCGCTGGTACTTGACCGCCGGCTTCAGGACCATGCCCTCGTCCAGCTGGTCGACGATGCCGCGCTGGATTTCCTGCCACGGCGTCTGCGACGGCGGGGCGGGGTAGCCGCCGGCGGCCTCCAGGGCGGCGCGGCGGTCGGCGAGTTCGGCTTCGGAGATCAGGATGTCGGCGCTGCCGCGGCGCAGGTCGATCCGCACGCGGTCGCCGGTGCGCAGAACGCCGAGATTGCCGCCGGCCGCCGCTTCCGGGGCGGCGTTGAGAATCGACGGGGAGCCCGAGGTGCCGGATTGGCGGCCGTCGCCGATGCAGGGTAGGGAGTGGATGCCCTGCTTGATGAGGTCGGCGGGGGGCCGCATGTTCACCACCTCGGCCGCGCCGGGGTAGCCGATGGGGCCGGCGCCGCGGATGACCAGGATGGTGTAGGCGTCGATGCCCAGCGACGGGTCGTCGATGCGGTGGTGATAGTCCTCCGGACCGTCGAAGACGACGACCTTGGCTTCGAAGGCTTCCGGGTCCTTCGGGTTGGACAGGTAGCGCTCGCGGAACTCGTCGGAGATCACGCTGGTCTTCATGATGGCGGCGTTGAACAGGTTGCCGCGCAGCACGACGAAGCCGGCGTTGATCTTCAGCGGGTCGTCGATCGGGTGGATGACGCGGGTGTCGAGGATCTCGGTGTTGCGGCAGTTCTCGCCGATGGTGCGGCCATTGACGTTGGGGGCGTCCTCGCGGATCAGGCCCTTGGTCATCAGCTGCCCGACCACGGCGGGCACGCCGCCGGCGCGGTGGAAGTCCTCGCCCAGATATTCGCCGGCCGGCTGGAGGTTGACCAGCAGCGGGATGTCCAGCCCGTGGGTCTGCCAGTCGTCCACCGTCAGCGGCACGCCGATGTGCTTGGCGATGGCGTTGATGTGGATCGGCGCGTTGGTCGAGCCGCCGATGGCGGAATTGACGACGATGGCGTTGAGGAAGGCGTCGCGGGTCAGGATGTCCGACGGCTTGATGTCCTGGCGCACCATCTCGACGATGCGCTTGCCCGTCTCATAGGCGGCCTGCTGGCGCTCGCGATAGGGAGCCGGGATGGCGGCGGAACCGGGGAGCTGCATGCCCAGCACCTCCGCCAGCGAATTCATCGTGGAGGCGGTGCCCATCGTGTTGCAGTAGCCGGTCGAGGGGGCGGACGACGCCACCAGCTCGATGAAGCCCTGATAGTCGATCTCGCCGGCCGCCATCATCTGGCGGGCCTTCCACACGATGGTGCCGGAGCCGGTGCGCTCGCCGCGGAACCAGCCGTTCAGCATCGGGCCGACCGACAGGGCGATGGCCGGGATGTTGACGGTCGCCGCCGCCATCAGGCAGGCCGGGGTGGTCTTGTCGCAGCCGATGGTCAGCACCACGCCGTCGAGCGGGTAGCCGTGCAGAACCTCGACGAGGCCGAGATAGGCGAGGTTGCGGTCGATCGAGGCGGTCGGCCGCTTGCCGGTTTCCTGGATCGGGTGGACCGGGAACTCGATGGCGATGCCGCCGGCGGTGCGGATGCCTTCGCGCAGGCGTTCGGCCAGCACCAGATGGTGGCGGTTGCAGGGGCTGAGGTCGGATCCGGTCTGGGCGATGCCGATGATCGGGGCGCCGGACTGCAACTCCTCCCGCGTCAGGCCGAAGTTCAGGTAACGCTCCAGATAGAGCGCGGTCATGTCGGGGTTGGCGGGGTTGTCGAACCATGCGCGCGAACGCAGACGCCGTTCTGAACCGTCGGCATTGGCGGGGAAGGGGGGCTTCGTCTCGGACATATCGGCACCGGTTTCAGGTTGGGGCGCGGAGCGGATGGCTTGGCGCCGGAGTTGGGTTTGCGTCTCGTTGTGGTGGATCAGGCCGCGCGCATGTCGGCCAGGAAGCGCGACACGCAGCCGCGCAGGTCGTCGGCCTCGCCGGACAGGCCGTCGGCGGCGGATTTGACCTGACGCGAGGCGTCGCTGGTGGCCTGGAAGGCGTGGGTCACGCCGGTGATGTTGTCGCGGACATCCTGGGTGCCGCGGGCGGCGAGCTGGATGCTGCCGCTGATCTCCTGGGTGGCGGCCCGCTGCTCGCCGATGGCGGAGGCGATGGTGGTGGAGACCTCGTTGACCTCGCCGATCACCTTGGTGATCTCGGTGATGGCGCCGGCCGCCTCGCTGCTGACGCGCTGGACGGCGGCGATCTGGGTCTCGATCTCCTCGGTCGCCTTCGCCGTCTGGGCGGCGAGGCTCTTGACCTCGTTCGCCACCACGGCGAAGCCGCGTCCCGCCTCGCCGGCCCGTGCCGCCTCGATGGTGGCGTTCAGCGCCAGCAGGTTGGTCTGGGCGGCGATGGAGCCGATCAGCTGCACCACGTCGCCGATCTGGCGGGCGACGCCGGTCAGGCTGCGCACCGTCTCGTCGGTGATGCGGGCGATGCCGACCGCCTGCTCGGTCACCTGGGCGCTGTGGGCGACATGCTGGCTGATGGCGGCGATGGAGACGGCCAGTTCCTCGGCGGCGGCGGCCACAGTCTCGACGCTGCCGGTGGTCTCGCCGGAGCTGCGGACGGCGTCGCCGGCCAGACGGCTGGTCTCGTCGGTGGTCGACTGGATGGAGTGGGCGGTCGATTGCAGCTGGGATGCTGCGCTGGCGACGCGGCCCAGCGTGCTTTCCACCATGCGCTCGAACTCCAGGGTCAGGCGGTCGATGCGCTCGCCGCGGCGGACGCGGGCCTCATGCTCGGCGGCCTTGTCGGCGGCCATGCGGTCGGCCTCGATCAGGCCGGCCTGGAAGACCTGCACCGCCTTGGCCATGCCGCCGATCTCGTCGCGGCGGTCGAGGCCGGGGATGGCGACGGAGCGGTCGCCGCCGGCCAGCCGGGTCATGGCGTCGGTCATGGCGACCACCGGGCGCGACAGGCTGCGGGCGATCAGCACCGCGGCGGCGAGGCCGAGGATCAGGCCGGCGGCCGAGGCGAGCACCATCGCACTGCGGTAGCCGGCGATGTCGGCGGTGGTGTCGGCGCGCAGCTGCTGTTCGTCGGCGATGCCCTGGTCGGTCAGGGCGCGGGCCTGCTCGCCGATGGCGGTGCCGAGCGGGGTTAGGGTGCCGGTGACCAGGGCGTCGCGGCGCTGCGTCGTCTCCACCAGCCGGTCGAAGCCGGCGGCATAGCCGTCGAGCGTCTTCAGGAAGGCGGCGACCAGCCCGCGCAGGGCGGGGTCGGTCAGCGTCTTCGCCATGGTGTCGCCATTCTGGGCGGCGGTCTTCAGCTCGGTCTTCGTCGCGGTGGCGAGGCCGGCCGTGCCCTCCCCCTGGAAGCGGGCGGCGACGGTGCGGGCGGCCTGGACATGCATCGCCGCCTGGGCGGCGAGGTTCAGCGCCTCGACATTGCCGCTGCCCTTGGCGTTGGTCAGGATGGTGCTGAGCATGGTCTGCAGCTTCGACCCGTATTTCGCGACCTCGGCCACCGCCTCGCTGCGCTGGGCATGGGCGGCGCGGACGGCGGCGAAGCTGTCGCCATATTGGGCGACGCGGGCCTTCATCTGCTGGACCGCCATCTGCTGGGGGGCGGTGTCGCCGCTGCCGGACAGGCGCTGGTCGACGGCGGCGACGAGGGTCGCGGCCTCCGCCGAGAGGGAAGCAACGGCGTCGGCGTCCTCGTCGCGGCCGTTCAGCAGGAAGGCGGTGGTCTTCAGGCGCATGTCCAGCATCAGCGTCTGCATGCGGCCGAGATCGACCACCTGTTCCGCCAGCACGCCGTTGCGGCGCACCACCGTCTCCGTCTCCGACAGGGCGTTGATGCCCACCCCGGCGACGGCGGCGAGGAACAGCAGGATTCCGGCGCTGCCGGCGGTGATCCGGTGGCCGATGCGGGTGCCGATTTGCACGCGGGTGGCGATGGACATGCGGGGAACCTCCCTGTTGCCGGACCCTCTTCCGGGGCCTTCTACCAGTCGAAGGAGTCGGTGCGGTGCCAGCGCCCGACCATGCAGGCGTCGGCGACCAGCGACAGCGGACGGGCGTCGACGTCGCTCGCCCCTTCGCCGATCAACCGGTGGAAGTGGCGGTAGATGCGCTGGTATTCGGTGTCGGGCTCGGCCAGGACCGGGACGCCGTCCACCAGCAGGCGGGTGCCGCCATGGGTGAGGTCGAGACGTCCGTCGGCCGTGTCCATGACGATCGACCAGGTCTGCTCGCCCTGCTGGAGGAAGTCGAAGTCGGCGGTGACGCGGCCGATGCGGGAACCGGGGGCGGCACCCATCTCCAGCGTCGCGGCGATCGGCGTGTCGCGGTTGGCCGGGACATGCAGGTCGGCCGAGCGGACGAAGACCGGGGCGGGCAGGATGTCGGTCAGGATCGACAGGGCGTTGATGCCGGGATCGAAGACGCCGAAGCCGCCGGCGGCGAAGATCCAGTCCTGGCCCGGATGCCAGCGCCGCACATCCTCCTTCCAGGTGATGGCGACGCTGCGGATGGTGGCATCGGCCAGTCGGAGGCGGGTTTCCTCGACCGCCGGGTTGAACTGCGAATGCCAGGCGGTGAACAGGGTGCGGCGGGCGGATTCTGCCTCCGCCACCAGATCGTGAAGCTCCGACAGGGTGGCGGCGGGCGGCTTCTCGATCAGCACATGCTTGCCGGCGCGCAGGGCCTCCACCGTCAAGCCGTGGCGCACGGCAGGCGGGGTGCAGAGCGCCACGGCGTCGAGGCCGGGCAGGGCTGCCAGCATCTCCGCCTGGGAGCGGAAGGTCGGAACGCCTTCGGTGCCGGCGCCGTCCGGGCTGACCACGGCGGCGAGTTCGAACAGGCCGGTGGCGGCGATAGCCGGGATGTGCTGGTCGCGGGCGATCTTGCCCAAGCCGACGAGACCGAGGGTGGGGAGCGTCATGGCGGTAAGTCCGGTCGGGGCGGAAAGCCTCAGGCCTTGCCCTTGTTGTAGACGTCGAAGCAGACGGCGGCGAGGAGGACCAGGCCCTTGATGACCTGCTGCCAGTCGATGCCGATGCCGACGATCGACATGCCGTTGTTCATCACGCCCATGATGAAGGCGCCGATCACCGCACCAGTCACCCGCCCGACACCGCCCGAGGCAGAGGCGCCGCCGATGAAGCAGGCGGCGATCACGTCCAGCTCGAACGAAACGCCGGCCTTCGGCGTGGCGGTGTTGAGGCGGGCGGCGAAGATCAGCCCGGCCAGCGCCGCGAGAACGCCCATGTTGACGAAGGTGTAGAAGGACAGGCGGCGGGTATCGATGCCCGACAGCTTGGCCGCCTTCTCGTTGCCGCCCAGCGCGTAGATGCGCCGGCCGATGGTGGTGTCGCGGGTGACGAAGGCGTAGAGGCCGATCAGCAGCGCCATGATGATGAGGACGTTCGGCAGCCCTTTGTAGGTCGCCAGCAGCCAGCCGACATAGGCGACCACCGCGAACAGGCCGGCGCTCTTCAGCACGAACAGGACCAGCGGCTCCTGCTCGATGGCGAAGCGGTGGCGGCGGATGCGGGCGGCGACGCTGAAGGCGATCAGGATGGCCGGCGTCGCGATGCTCAGCAGAAGCGTGGTGGTGTGGAAGCCGGTGGTGCCGAAGACGTCCGGGATGAAGCCGGAGCTGAGGCGCTGGAACTCCACCGGGAAGGGGCCGACGGACTGGCCGGCCAAGAGCGCGAGGCTGAGGCCGCGGAAGACCAGCATGCCGGCCAGCGTCACGATGAAGGACGGGATGCGGAAATAGGCGACCCAGTACCCTTGTGCCGCGCCGATGGCGGCGCCCGCCATCAGGCTGACGATGGCGGTGGGGATGAAGTGCCAGTGGAACTGCACCATCAGGATGGCGGCCAGCGCGCCGATGAAGCCGACGATGGACCCGACCGACAGGTCGATGTGCCCGGCGACGATCACCAGCAGCATGCCCAGCGCCATGATGACGATGTAGCTGTTCTGCAGGACGAGGTTGGTCAGGTTCAGCGGCTGCAGCAGCGTGCCGTTGGTCATGTATTGGAAGAACGCAACGATCGCCAGCAGCGAGATCAGCATGCCGTAATCACGCATGTGGCTCTTCAGGAACTTGGCCATCGAAGCCTGGCGGGACGGCGCGGCGGGCATGTTCAGTTCGACGCTCATTGCAGGGACTCCCGGACGGCTGCTGCCGGAGAATTGGCCGGAGAATTGGCTGGTGATCTGGAGGCGGAGGACATGATGGCGTGCATGATCTTTTCCTGGCTGGCTTCCGCCGCCGGCATCTCGGCGACCAGCGCGCCTTCGTTCATCACGTAGATGCGGTCTGCGACACCCAGCAGCTCCGGCAGTTCCGACGAGATCAGGATGACGCCGCGGCCTTCGGCCACCAGCTGGTTGACGATGGTGTAGATTTCATATTTGGCGCCGACGTCGATGCCGCGGGTCGGCTCGTCCAGGATCAGCACCTGCGGGTCGGCGAACAGCCATTTGCTGAGCACGACCTTCTGCTGGTTGCCGCCGGACAGGTTGACGGTCTGCTGGAACACGTCGGAGCAGCGGATGCGCAGGCGGCGGCGGAAGTCGTTGGCGACCTCGATCTCGCGCTCGTGGTGGATGACGCCGCGCTTGGCGACGCCGTCCAGCTTGGCCAGCGTCACGTTGTGGCGGATGTCGTTGTCCAGAACGAGGCCGTAATGCTTGCGGTCCTCGGTGGCGTAGGCCAGCCCGCTGTCCATCGCCCGGCGGATGGTCGACACGTCGATCTCGCGCCCGGCGAGGAAGGCCTTGCCGCGGATGTTGCGGCCGTAGGAACGGCCGAACAGGCTCATGGCGAATTCGGTGCGGCCGGCGCCCATCAGGCCGGCGATGCCGACAACCTCGCCCCGGCGGACATGCAGGTCGATGTCGCGCACGACGCGGCGGCCGGGATGGATCGGGTGGTCGGCGCTCCAGCCCTTCACCTCGAACAGGATGTCGCCGGGGTTGCTGGTGCGGCGGGGATAGCGGTCGGCAAGGTCGCGGCCGACCATGCCCTTGATGATGCGGTCCTGGCTGATGGGGGCGTCGTGGCAGTCCAGTGTTTCCACCGTGGTGCCGTCGCGCAGGATGGTGACGCGGTCGGCGACCTTGGCGATCTCGTTCAGCTTGTGCGAGATCAGGATGGAGGAGATGCCCTGTTCCTTGAAGCGCAGCAGCAGGGCCAGCAGGGCGTCGCTGTCGCTTTCGTTCAGGCTGGCCGTCGGCTCGTCCAGGATCAGCAGCTTGACCTCCTTGGACAGGGCCTTGGCGATCTCCACCAGCTGCTGCTTGCCGACGCCGATGTCGGTGATGAGGGTTTCGGGCGAATCGGTCAGGCCGACCGTGCGCAGAAGCTCGCGCGCGCGGGCGGTGGCGGCGATCCAGTCGATCCGGCCGCGACCCAAAAATCCACCGGGGGCCTGCTCGTTGCCGAGAAACAGGTTCTCGGTGATCGACAGCAGCGGAACCAGCGCCAGTTCCTGGTGGATGATGATGATGCCCAGCTTCTCGCTGTCGGCAATGCCGCGAAAGGCGACGGGCTGGCCGCGGAAGCGGATTTCGCCCTCGTAGGTGCCGTGCGGATAGACGCCGCTGAGCACCTTCATCAGCGTCGATTTGCCGGCGCCGTTCTCGCCGATCAGCGCGTGGATCTCCCCCTCGCGGACCGAGAGGTTGACGTTGTCGAGCGCCTTGACGCCCGGGAACGTCTTGGTGATGCCGCGCATCTCAAGAATGCTGTCCATGGATAAACCCTCGATCGCCGATCCTGCCGCCCGATCCGCTGTTGGACGGGGCGCGGGGTGAGGGTGCCGGTCGGCGCCCTCACCCCGCGCCGTTCACTCACTTGATCTGCGATTCCTTGTAATAGCCGCTGTCGACCAGGACCTGCTTCCAGTTGGAGGCGTCGACGCTGACCGGCTTCAGCAGATAGGAGGGAACCACCTTCTTGCCGTTGTCGTAGGTCTTGGTGTCGTTGACCTGCGGCTTGCGGCCGGCCAGCAGGTCGTCGACCATGCCCACCGTGACCTTCGCCAGTTCGCGGGTGTCCTTGAAGACGGTGGAGCGCTGCTCGCCCGCCAGGATCGACTTGACCGACGGCACCTCGGCGTCCTGGCCGGTGACGACCGGCATCGGCTGCTGCGGCGTCCCATAGCCGACGCCCTTCAGCGACGAGATGATGCCGATGCTGAGCCCGTCATAGGGCGACAGCACGGCGTCCAGCTTCTTGTCGCCGTAATAGGCGCTCAGCAGGTTGTCCATGCGGGCCTGGGCGACGGCGCCGTCCCAGCGCAGGGTGGACACCTTGTCCATGCCGATCTGGCCGCTCTGCACCTTCAGCTTGCCGCTGTCGATGTAGGGCTGAAGCACCGACATGGCGCCGTTGTAGAAGAAGTAGGCGTTGTTGTCGTCGGGCGAGCCGCCGAACAGCTCGATGTTGAACGGACCCTTGCCATCCTTGAGGCCGAGAGCCTTCTCGATGTAGGAGGCCTGGAGGACGCCGACCTGGAAGTTGTCGAAGGTGGCGTAGTAATCGACGTTCGGCGAATTGCGGATCAGCCGGTCGTAGGCGATGACCTTGACGCCCTGTTCCGCCGCCTTCTGCAGCACGTCGGTCAGCGTCGTCCCGTCGATGGCGGCGATCACCAGAACCTTGTCGTTCTTGGTGACCATGTTCTCGATCTGGGCGAGCTGGTTGGGGATGTCGTCCTCCGCATATTGCAGATCGGTCTTGTATCCCTTTTCCTGGAAATACTTGACCATGTTGTTGCCGTCGTCGATCCAGCGCGCCGACGACTTGGTCGGCATCGCGATGCCGACGGTCGGCTTGGTCTGGGCAAGTGCCGGCACGGCGGCGCCGGTGACGACGAGCAGGCCGACGGCGAGGCCGGCGAACTTGGAGCTGAAAGAAGACCCTTTAGGAGACGACATGGACCGGAATCCTCCCCGTTACTGCGGCACGCGATACGCCGCCCCCGCGTTCTGTGGCGCGGATGGCGTCGGACGCGATGGTTTGTGTCCCTAGCAATCCTCCGTTTTCCCATAACTGTCAAATATGATTATTCGGCAAATCGATATGCATTTAGGTATCGGCCATCACATCGCTCAGGCGGTGGCCGACACCAGGCGCATCTTGAGCTCCGACGCCGCGCGCACCGCCGACAGCACGGTGCGGGCACCCGGCGACAGCGGCCGGTCCTTCAGCCAGAAGATGCCGTAGGGTTCGACGCTGAAACGCTTGTGGAAGGGCATGATGGCGCAGCAGCCGCTGGGCGAGAACACCTGGGCCAGCGCGCGGGCGAAGACGGTGATCGACTCGGTTTCCGCCACCATCGCCATCGAGATGACGGGAGAGGCGCTTTCGATCACCCGGTGCGGCAGCCGGGCGCCTTCGGCCCGGAACAGCGCTTCCACCCGGTCGCGCAGCAGCGTGCCGACCGGCTGCAGGATCCAGGTGGCGTCGGACAGGTCGGCGGCGGTCAGCGGACGGCCCAGCTGCAGAAGGGGGTTGCCTTCGCGGCAGATGAAGCACAGCTCCTCGCTGCTGATCTCCTGATACTCGAAGGCGGTGGGGTCGAAATGGCCGGGCAGGCGGCCGATGGCGAAATCCATCACCCCCTGATGGACGCGGTCGGCCAGCACGTCGCTGGTCTCCACCGCCACGGCGACCTTCAGGTTGGGATGCTCGCGGGTCAGGCTGCTGATGACCGGCACCACCAGCTCCACCGCCGGGGCCATCACCGTGCCGATCGACACCCGGCCGCTGTGGCCGGCAAGCAGGGCGTTCAGCTCCTCCCCCGTCTCCTGCAGCTCGCTGAGGATCATCCGGGCGTGGCGGATCATGAGGCTGCCGTACCAGTTCGGCTCGATGCCGCGGCCATGGCGGTCGAACAGCTCGATGCCCAGTGTTTCCTCCAGGTCGCCCAGCAGTTTGGAGGCGGCGGGCTGCGACATGTTCAGGCTGGCGGCGGCGCGGTGCAGGTTGCGGTGTTCGTCGAGCGCCGCGAACAGCTGGAGATGGCGCAGCTTCAGCCGCGCCTTCTGGAACCAGTTCGGGGAAAAGCGTTGCTGGGTCACGGGGGGAATGCCTCCGGTCGGGCAGCGGCGTCGGGATCGGAAATGCCGGGATACGACATTTGATATCGCAAACGCCGATCTTCATATTGGACGATTATCAAGAGGCCCCTTATCGTTTGGGCCGTCAACAAATTTTGAAAAGGCCGCCGGCGAATGGCGGTCCGCCAGGGTGAGGGGGTCGAGCGGTATGGCGCAGGAAGCGCGTTGCGTCTGGCAAGCTCGGGCGCTGCTGGGGGAAGGTCCGCTCTGGTCCCCGCGGCAGGACGCCGTCTATTTCGTCGATATCCGCGGCTCCCGCATCCTGCGTCACGGCCTGTCGGACGGTTCGCAGGCAGTGTGGGATCTGGATGACGCCGCCTGCTGGCTGGTGGAGAGCGCCGACGGCGACGGCTTCATCGCCGGGCTGCGCTCGCGCCGGGTGGTCCGGCTGCGGCTGGAGTCGGGGCAGGCGACGGTTGCCGAGGAGATCGCGCGAATCGAGCCGGACATGCCGGGCAATCGGCTGAACGACGGCAAGGCCGACCGGCAGGGCCGGCTGTGGGTCGGCAGCATGGACGATGCGGAGGAGGCGCCGGCCGGCAGCTTCTACCGCATCGATCACGATGGCTCGGTCACGCGGGTCGATCAGGGCTACACCGTCGCCAACGGGCCGGCGCTGTCGCCCGACGGCCGGACGATCTACCACACCGACAGCGCGGCGCGGACGGTCTACGCCTTCGCCATCGGCGCCGACGGCGGCCTGTCTGGCAAGCGCGTCCACATCCGCTTCACCGAGGCCGATGGCTATCCCGACGGCATGACCTGCGATGCCGAGGGCGGGCTGTGGATCGCCCATTGGGACGGCGCGCGCGTCAGCCGCTTCCGTCCCGACGGGACGCTGGACCGCGTGATCGCGCTGCCGGTGTCCCGCGTCACCTCCTGCGTCTTCGCCGGTCCCGATCTGGACCGGATGTTCATCACCACCGCGGCGCACGGCCGGGACGAGGAACCGCTGGCCGGAGCGCTGTTCGAGTGCGATCCGGGCGTGCGCGGCCTGCCGGCTTGCGGGTTCGGACCCGCCTCGCGCTGAACGCTGTCCGGATTTTCATGCCGGAATTCGATGAAGGATACGATTGCCATGCCGTCCAGCGCACGCCCCTATCGCGGCGTCTTCCCCGTCGTCCCCACCATCTTCACTGAATCGGGAGAGCTGGACCTCGACGGTCAGAAGCGCTGCGTCGACTTCATGATCGACGCCGGCTCCAGCGGCCTGTGCATCCTCGCCAACTTCTCCGAACAGTTCGTGCTGACCGACGACGAGCGCACGGTGCTGATGGAGACGATGCTGGCCCATGTCGCCGGCCGGGTGCCGGTGATCGTCACCACCACCCATTTCAGCACCCGCGCCTGCGCCGAGCGCAGCCGCCGCGCCCAGGAGTTGGGGGCCGCGATGGTGATGGTGATGCCACCCTATCACGGCGCCACCATCCGCGTGCCGGAAGCCGGCATTGTCGAGTTCTTCCAGCGGGTGTCCGATGCCATCGACATCCCGATCATGATCCAGGACGCGCCGGTCAGCGGCACCGCGCTGTCCGCCCCGCTGCTGGCGCGGATGGCGCGGGAGATCGCGCAGGTTTCCTATTTCAAGATCGAGGTGCCGCAGGCGGCGGCCAAGCTGCGCACGCTGATCGAGTTGGGCGGCGACGCCATCGAGGGACCGTGGGACGGCGAGGAGGCGATCACGCTGCTGGCCGACCTCGATGCCGGTGCGACCGGGGCGATGACCGGCGGCGGTTATCCCGACGGGATTCGGCAGATCGTCGACCCGTATCTGGCGGGCGACCGCGAAGCGGCGGTGGCGGCCTATGGGCGCTGGCTGCCGCTGATCAACCACGAGAACCGCCAGTGCGGCATCGCCACCGCGAAGATCCTGATGAAGGAGGGCGGCGTCATCAAGTCCGACGCGATGCGCCACCCGCTGGCCAATCCGCATCCGATGAGCCGCGAGGGGTTGCTGGACGCGGCGCGGCGGCTCGATCCGCTGGTGCTGCGCTGGGGGCGGTAGGTCGTCGCGGCGGGTGCCCCCTCCCCATCCCTCCCCCGCCTTTGGCGGTGGAGGGGGCAGGATGCTTGGTGGCGTGGCTTGAATGCCGAAGCGGCGGCAGTCCCCTCTCCCGCGAAGCGGGGGAGGGTTAGGGAGGGGGCAAAACGCCCCGACGAAGGAGACATCATGACCATCACCGGCGAGATGCTGATCGGCGCGAGCGCCCACCGCGGCAGCGAAGGCGATTTCCGCGCCGTCGACCCCGCCACCGGCGAGGCGCTGGAGCCCGTCTTCGGCGGCGGCGGCGCGGCCGAGGTGGAGCGCGCCTGCGCCCTGGCCTGGGCCGCCTTCGATGCCTTCCGCGAAACCGGCCTGGAGCAGCGCGCGACCTTCCTGGAGACCGTCGCCCAGAACATCCTCGACATCGGCGACGACCTCATCACCCGCGCCATGGCCGAAAGCGGACTGCCGCGGGCCCGGCTGGAGGGCGAGCGCGGCCGCACCGTCGGCCAGCTCCGCCTGTTCGCCCAGGTGGTGCGCGAGGGCAGCTGGATCGAGCCCCGCATCGACCCGGCGCTGCCGGCGCGCACCCCGCTGCCGCGTGCCGATATCCGCCAGCGCCACATCCCGCTCGGCCCGGTCGCGGTGTTCGGCGCGTCGAACTTCCCGCTCGCCTTCTCGGTGGCCGGCGGCGACACCGCCTCGGCCTTCGCCGCCGGCTGCCCGGTGGTGGTGAAGGGCCACGGCGCCCATCCCGGCACCTCCGAACTGGTCGGCCGCGCCATCCAGGCGGCGGTCGCCTCCTGCGGCCTGCCCGAGGGCGTCTTCTCGCTGCTGTTCGGCACCGGCAACGAGATCGGCACGGCGCTGGTCGCCGATCCGCGGATCAAGGCGGTGGGCTTCACCGGCTCGCGCCGCGGCGGGCTGGCGCTGATGGAGGTGGCGTCCAAGCGGCCGGAGCCGATCCCCGTCTATGCCGAAATGAGCAGCATCAACCCGGTCTTCCTGATGCCAGCGGCGCTGGCATCCCGCGCCGACGCGCTGGGCAAGGCGTTCGTCGCCTCGCTGACCATGGGCGCCGGGCAGTTCTGCACCAACCCCGGCATCCTGTTGGGCCTGGAAGGGCCGGACCTCGACCGCTTCGTGGCGGCGGCGGTGGACGCTCTCGGCGGCTGCGCAGCGTCGACCATGCTGACGCCGGGCATCCACGCCGCTTATGACGCCGGTGTCGCCAAGCTGGCCGGCAGCGGCGAGGTGACGGCGCTGGCGCGTGGTCTGGCCTGCAGCGGGCCGAACCAGGCGCAGGCCGCCTTCTTCACCACCACGGCGGACGCCTTCCTGGCCGACACCGAATTGCAGGAGGAAGTGTTCGGCGCCGCCTCGCTGCTGATCCGCTGCCCCGACGTGGCGGCGATGAAAGCGGTGGCGGAAAAGCTGGAGGGTCAGCTGACGGCGACCTTGCAGATGGATGCGGAGGATAAGGCGGCAGTGGCCGGGCTGATCCCGACGCTGGAGCGCAAGGCCGGCCGCCTCCTGGCGAATGGCTGGCCGACGGGGGTGGAGGTCTGTCACGCGATGGTGCATGGCGGCCCGTTCCCGGCGACGTCGGACCCGCGCAGCACCTCGGTCGGCACGCTGGCGATCCGCCGCTTCCTGCGCCCGGTCTGCTATCAGGACATTCCCGCCGACCTGCTGCCGGAGGCCTTGCGCGACGGCAACCCGCTGGGGCTGTGGCGGCGCATCGACGGAACGCTCGGACAGGACTGACCGACACCAGCAACCCGCAACGGCTGCGTCAGAGGGAGCGCTGACGCAGAGCAAACCGTCGGAACCGGCCGCGTGCCGGGTTCGGCGGTCGGGGACGGCGTGCGTCCGCGCAACGCCGAAGCACCGCTCCCACACACGGTATCGAAGCAAGAACAAACCGCATTAAGAGGAAACCCTGATGGTGAGATCCGCTCTGCTGCTTGGCGCAGCCACCCTTTCGCTCGTCTCGGTCCTGGGAACCGGCCCGGCCTTCGCCCAGGCGAAGTTCGACGTGGTCATCGGCGGCGACGCCTATTTCGAGGCCGGCTATGTCGACCAGGACCGTGATGCCGGCCTGCGCTCCACTGAGTTCCGCAACCGCCTGCGCCTGCTGGTGACGCCGAAGGCCAAGGCCGACAACGGGCTGGAATACGGCGCCCGCCTGCGCCTGCTGGCGGAGAACGGCGCCAACAACGCCCGCACCACCGGCTATGACCGCGCCTTCCTGTTCGTCAACGGCAGCTTCGGCACCGTGCATATGGGTGTCGAGAACGGCCCGTCCGACGACAGCGGCATCATCGCCCCGTCCGACTGGGGCACCGGCGGCGTCGACGGCTCCTTCCCGTCCTGGCTCGGCAACAGCGCGGCCAACTCGCCGGTCACCATCGGCAACATCCGCGCCCTGATCTCAGGCAACCCTGCCACCCGCGCCACCTACTGGACGCCGGAGATCGCCGGCTTCAAGCTCGGCGCCTCCTACCAGCCGTCGTCGGACAGCAGCGGCACCGACGTCAACCGCTCCAAGTTCGCGCTGGCCTCGGCCAACCGCACCGGCGCCTATCGCGACGTCTACGAGGTCGGCGGCACCTACACCAACAGCTTCGGCGGCGTCGCGGTCAATGCCAGCCTGTTCTACCTGGGCGGGAAGGCCAAGGATTCCAGCATCACCGGGGCGAGCTTCGACGATCTGTCCTCCACCCATGCCGGCCTGACCGTGGCCTATGGCGGGCTGAAGGTCGGCGGCAGCTATGCCTGGTCGGGCGACAGCGGTTATGCCAAGTCCAGCACCGCCGGCATCGTCAGCCGCGAGAAGCAGGACGTCTGGACCGCGGGCGCGCAGTACACCTTCGGGCCCACCACGCTGGGCGTCGGTTACCTGAACGCCAAGGATGCCGGCGACCTGACGGTGCGCGGCCGGACCAAGTTCGAGCTGATCACCGTCGGCGCCAAGTATGTGGTCGCCCCCGGCTTCGCCATCGGGCCGGAATACAACCACTTCAAGCTCAGCTCCGACGTCGCCGCCAACAGCGACAAGGGCGACATGTTCCTGGTCCAGGCGAACCTCGCTTTCTAAGGGCTTCGTCTTCCGATAAGGGCCGGTTGACGTCCTGGTCCCTTTTCCTTCGGCTTCGCGCCGTCCGCGGTGTTGCTCTCCATCCCGCCGCGGCGGTTGCGTCCCGGCGCGCTCTCCCTCGGGTGCGTCGGCCCTGTTCCGGACAGGAGCAGGGTCACCTCACGGCCGGGCGGCCTTGCGCTGCCCGGCCGTTTTTTCGACCTGGGTTTGGGCCTGATTCCGAGCCATCCATATCCTTTTCGGCATCATGCAGGTCGAGAATCGTATTGGACAGTTATGGTTCTGTGTACTTAAAGTAGGCATGACGAACAATTTCGGACCGGGCTGCGATCAGGAAAATTCCTCGCCCCGTCCCGTCGCCCGCCTTCATCCAGCAAGCACCGCCATAAAACCTCGCCATAAAACCTCAGGGAGTGAAACGGATGTCCAGGAAATGGGTGATCTCCGCCGCCACCGCCGCCGCGGCGCTGTTCATCGGGTTGGGCGCCGTCCAGGCCGCCGATGCCAAGAAGCTGGTCGTCGGCTTCTCGCAGATCGGTTCGGAATCGGGCTGGCGCGCGGCCGAGACGAAGACCGCCAAGACGGAAGCCGAGAAGCGCGGGATCGACCTCAAGATCTCCGACGCCCAGCAGAAGCAGGAGAACCAGATCAAGGCGGTGCGGTCCTTCGTCGCCCAGGGCGTCGACGCGATCTTCATCGCGCCGGTGGTGGCGACCGGTTGGGATTCGGTGCTGAAGGAGGCCAAGGAGGCGAAGATCCCGGTCATGCTGCTCGACCGGCAGATCGAGACCAAGGACCCGAGCCTCTACATGACCGCCGTCACCTCCGACACCGTGCATGAAGGCCGGGTGGCCGGGGAATGGCTGGCCAAGAAGACCGGCGGCAAATGCGCGGTGGTGGAGCTGCAGGGCACCGTCGGCTCCTCGCCCGCCATCAACCGCAAGAAGGGCTTCGACGAGATCGTCGCCAAGAATCCGGGGATGAAGATCATCCGCACCCAGTCCGGCGACTTCACCCGCGCCAAGGGCAAGGAGGTGATGGAAAGCTTCATCAAGGCCGAGAATGGCGGCAAGGGCATCTGCGCCGTCTATGCCCACAACGACGACATGGCCGTCGGCGCCATCCAGGCGATCAAGGAAGCCGGCCTGAAGCCGGGCCAGGACATCCTGGTCGTGTCGATCGACGGCGTGCCCGACATCTTCAAGGCGATGTCGGAAGGCGAGGCGAACGCCACGGTGGAGCTGACGCCGAACATGGCCGGCCCGGCCTTCGACGCGCTGATCGCCTACAAGAAGGACGGCAAGATGCCGCCGAAATGGATCCAGACGGAATCGAAGCTGTTCACGCCCGACACCGCCAAGGAAGAGTATGAGCGCCGCAAGGATGCCTACTGATCGGGGGTGAGGTTCGAACTCCCTCTCCCGTCCCGGGAGAGGGAAGGGGCCCGCCGCGTAGCGGTGGGAAGGGTGAGGGGTGTTCCAAGGAGCCATGCGGTTCGGGATTCTTGGGATTCTTGGAATCCCCCTCACCCTCCCCGCCTTCGGCGGGTCCCCTCCCTCTCCCGGGACGGGAGAGGGCTGCGTCTTCCCACACATTTCATCGCGCTTCCGGCGAGGTCCGTCATGACGGCATCCACCGCTCCCCCTTCCGCGCCGCTGCTGGCGATCCGCGGGCTGTCCAAGGCCTTCCTCGGCGTCCAGGCGCTCGACGGCGTCGACTTCACCCTGCGCCATGGGGAGATCCATGCCCTGCTCGGCGAAAACGGCGCCGGCAAATCGACGCTCATCAAGACGCTGACCGGCGTCTATCAGCGCGACGGCGGCAGCGTGGCGCTGGAGGGGCGGGAGATCGCGCCGCGCGGGGTGGAGGAGGCGCAGCGGCTGCACATCGGCACCGTCTATCAGGAGGTGAACCTGCTGCCGAACCTGTCGGTGGCGGAGAACCTGTTCCTGGGGCGCCAGCCGATGCGCTGGGGTCTGGTCGACCGTGGCGCCATGCGGCGGCGGGCGCGGGCCATTCTGATGCCCTACGGCCTGTCGATCGACGTGACGGCACCGCTCGGGCGCTTTTCGGTGGCGACGCAGCAGATCATCGCAATCGCGCGGGCGGTGGACATGTCGGCCAAGGTGCTGATCCTCGACGAGCCCACCGCCAGCCTGGATGCGCAGGAGGTGGCGGTGCTGTTCAAGGTGATGCGGACCCTGCGGTCGCGCGGGATTGGCATCGTCTTCGTCACCCATTTCCTCGACCAGGTCTACGAGGTCTGCGACCGCATCACCGTGCTGCGCAACGGCCGGCTGGTGGGCGAGCGGCGGACGGCCGAGCTGCCGCGCCTCGACCTCGTCGCCATGATGCTGGGGCGGGAGCTGGAGGCGGCGGCGCACCGCATCGACCTCGGCCCGGCGGAGGTGGACAGCCGTCCGCCGCTGGCGAGCTTCAAGGGATTCGGCAAGTCGCGCAGCGTCGAGCCCTTCGATCTCGACATCCGCCCCGGCGAGGTGGTGGCGCTGGCCGGTCTGCTGGGATCGGGGCGGACCGAAACGGTGCGGCTGGTCTTCGGCATGGACCGCGCCGACCAGGGCGAGGCGACGGTGGACGGCCGCAAGGTGCGGCTGAAGGGGCCGCGCGATGCCGTGCGGCTCGGCTTCGGCTTCTGTCCGGAGGACCGCAAGAAGGAGGGCATCGTCGGCGAGCTGTCGGTGCGGGAGAACATAATCCTGGCGCTCCAGGCGCGGCAGGGCTGGCTGAAGCCGATCCCGCGCCGCCGGCAGGAGGAGATCGCCGACCGCTTCATCCGCCTGCTCGACATCCGCACGCCGGACGCCGAACGGCCGATCCAGTTGCTGTCGGGCGGCAACCAGCAGAAGGCGCTGCTGGCGCGCTGGCTGGCGACCGAGCCGCGGCTGCTGATCCTCGACGAGCCGACGCGCGGCATCGACGTCGGCGCCCATGCGGAGATCATCCGCCTGATCGAGCGGCTGTGCGCCGACGGCATGGCGCTGCTGGTGGTGTCGTCGGAGCTTGAGGAGATCGTCGCCTACAGCCGCCGCGTGGTCGTGCTGCGCGACCGCCGCCATGTGGCGGAATTGAGGGGAGGGGAGGTCAGCGTGGAGCGTATCGTCGCCGCCATCGCGTCGGAGACGCCGGCCGCCGGATCGGGTGTAGAGGTGCGGCAATGACGCTGTCCGCTCCCGGCCCGTCGCGCAACCTGCCGCAATATGGCGCGCTGATCGCCGTTCTCCTGGCCAATTGGCTGCTGTTTCCCGATTTCTTCGCCATCCGCCTGCAGGACGGCCGGCTGTTCGGCAGCCTGATCGACGTGCTGAACCGCGGCGCCCCGGTGGCGCTGCTCGCCATCGGTATGACGATGGTCATCGCCACCCGTGGCGTCGATCTGTCGGTGGGCGCCGTCATGGCGATCTCCGGTGCGGTCGCCGCAACCATGACCGGTGCCGGATGGGGATTGCCGGCGGTGCTGGCGGCGTCGCTGGCGGCCGGGCTGCTGTGCGGGCTGTGGAACGGGCTGCTGGTGGCGGTGCTGCGCATCCAACCGATCATCGCCACCCTGATCCTGATGGTTGCCGGCCGCGGCATCGCCCAGCTGGTGACGGAGGGACAGATCGTCACCTTCACCAGCCCGGCGCTCGCCTTCATCGGCGGCGGGTCCTTCCTGACCGTGCCGATGCCGGTGGTCATCACCATCGCGCTGCTGGCGGTCACGGCCCTGCTGGTGCGGGCGACGGCGCTGGGGCTGATGATCGAAGCGGTCGGCATCAACCGGCTGTCCAGCGCCGGGGCCGGCGTCAACACGCCGGTGGTGCTGGTCGCCGTCTATGTCTGGTGCGGGCTGTGCGCGGCGGTGGCCGGGCTGATCGTCACCGCCGACATCCGCGGCGCCGATGCCAACAATGCCGGGCTGTGGCTGGAACTGGACGCCATCCTGGCGGTGGTGGTCGGCGGCACGTCGCTGCTGGGTGGGCGGTTCGGACTGGTGCTGTCGGTGGTGGGCGCGCTGATCATCCAGGCGATGAACACCGGCATCCTGCTGAGCGGCTTCAAGCCGGAATTCAACTTGATCGTCAAGGCGGGCGTCCTGCTGGTCGTCCTGCTGCTGCAATCGCCGACGCTGACCCTGTTCCTGCCGGCGCCTAAGGGGGCGCGGCCGATGGCCAGGGTCAAGCCGCCGGTGGCGCCGACCAGCGGAGGGGCGAAACCATGACCAGTGCACTCCAGCGGTTTCTTCCCCTGATCGTCACCACCGCGGTGCTGGTGGTCGGGTTCCTGCTGTGCGCGGCGCAGTTCCCCAACTTCGCCTCCTGGCGGGTGGTGGGCAACCTTCTGACCGACAATGCCTTTCTCGGGATCACGGCGGTCGGCATGACCTTCGTCATCCTGTCCGGCGGGATCGACCTGTCGGTGGGGGCGGTCATCGGCTTCACCACCGTGCTGCTGGCCGTGCTGATCGAGCATGGCGGCTGGCACCCGCTGGCCGCCTTCGCCGTCGCGCTGATCGCCGCCGGCGGCTTCGGCGCGGCGATGGGTGGGGTGATCCATGTCTTCCAGATGCCGCCCTTCATCGTCACGCTGGCGGGCATGTTCATCGCCCGTGGCCTGGGCTTCGTCCTGACCACCGATTCGGTGCCGATCAACCATCCGCTCTATGGCGAGCTGAACGACATCGCGCTGCGCTTCGGCGCCGGGGGCAAGCTCAGCCTGCCGGCGATGCTGATGCTGGGGGTGGTGGTCGGCGCCGTGGTGCTGGCGCACTGGACCCGCTTCGGCGCCAACCTCTACGCGCTGGGCGGTAACCGGCAGTCGGCGGAGCTGATGGGCGTGCCGGTGGGGCGGACGACGGTGGCGGTCTATGCGCTGTCGGGGCTGCTGGCCGGGCTGGCGGGGATCGTCTTCTCGCTCTACACTGGCGCCGGCTATTCGCTGGCGGCGACAGGGGTGGAGCTGGACACCATCACCGCGGTGGTGATCGGCGGCACCCAGTTGACCGGCGGCTATGGCTATGTCGTCGGCACCTTCGTCGGCGTGCTGATCCAGGGGCTGATCCAGACCTACATCACCTTCGACGGCACCTTGAGCAGCTGGTGGACCAAGATCGCCATCGGTGTTCTGCTGTTCGTCTTCATCCTGTTGCAGAAGGGTCTGCTGACGGTCTGGGCCGGCCGCGGCGGCGAACCGGCGGAGGCGTGATGCCCATCGAGAGTTTCCTGTTCGATACCGTCGAGGGGCGGCCGGTGGAGGGGTTCATCCTGTCCGCTGGCGGGCCGGAGGCGACCGTCATCGCCCATGGCGCCCGGCTGGTGCGGATGCTGGTGCCCGGCCGCGACGGGACCAAGGCGGACGTGGTGCTGGGCTTCGACCGCGTGGCCGATTACCTGACGAGCGACGCCTATTTCGGTGCCACCTGTGGCCGCTACGGCAACCGCATCGGCGGTGCGGCCTTCGCGCTCGACGGTGCGCGCCATGAGTTGGCCGTCAACGAACCGCCGAACCAGCTGCACGGTGGGCCGGAAGGGTTTGACCGCCGGATCTGGGACGCCAAGGTTGATGAGGCGGAGAACGCCATCACCTTCACACTGGTCTCTCGGGATGGCGACCAGGGCTATCCGGGGACGCTGACGGCGGGCACGCGCTACCAGCTGAGCGACGACGGGGTGCTGGACATCCGCATGACGGCCGTCTGCGACCGGCCGACGATCGTCAACATCGTCCATCACAGCTATTGGAACCTCGGGGGCCATGCGTCCGGCGACCTGCGCGACCATCGGCTGGCGGTGCAGGGCGGTTTCACCACGCCTGTCGGTGCCGACCTGATCCCGACGGGAGAGGTGCGGCCGGTGGACGGCACACCCTTCGACCTGCGCGGCGGGGTGGGGCTGGGCGAGGCGCTGGAGGCGGTCGGCGGCTTCGGCTTCGACCACAACTGGTGCCTGGACGGGCCGGCGGGGGAACTGCGGCCGGTGGCGGTGCTGGAGCATCCGGCGTCCGGCCGGAAGATGGAGCTGGCGACCGACCAACCGGGATTGCAGGTCTATAGCGGCGGCTATCTCAGCGAAAAAATCGTGGGGAAGAGTGGCCAGCCCTACCGCCGCTTCGCCGGGCTGGCGCTGGAGAGCCAGCGGTTTCCCAACAGCCCGAACATCGGCCATTTCCCGTCGGCGCGGCTCGATCCCGGCGAGACCTACCGGCACCGGATGCAGCTGCGATTCGGGACGGGGTGAAGGGAAGCGGGGAACCGTCCGGCGGCTTGCGGGGTTCATCGAAGGGCATGGCAGCGGTTCCGCTGCCGGTCCCGCGATGCCGCTCCACAACGCCGGAAGGAAAGCTCGACATGGCCGCGATGCCGGACGCCGCCCGCCCAGACTCCGCATATCAGGCTGGCCGGACTCCGGCCGGCCCGGTTCTGGTGCCCGGCCGGACCTGCTGGCGGATCGAAAAGGCGGATCGGGTGGCGGTCATCATCGATGCCGCCGCCTATTTCGCCCGGATCAAGGCCGCCATCCTCCATGCCCGCCACACGGTGATGCTGATCGGCTGGGATTTCGACACCCGGATCAAGCTGGAGCCCGACGACCCGATGCCGGGCGTGCCGAACGAGCTGGGCGATTTCCTGTCCTGGATCGTCCGGGTGCGGCCGGAGCTGACCATCAATGTGCTGAAATGGGACCTGTCGATCCTGAAAATGCCGTTCCGGGGCGGAACGCCGATGGTGTTGCTGGACTGGATGACCAGCCGGCGCCTGCGCTTCCGCCTCGATTCCGCCCATCCGCCGGGCGCCTGCCACCACCAGAAGATCGCCATCATCGACGATGCGCTGGCCTTCTGCGGCGGCATCGACATGACCACCGACCGCTGGGACACGCCCGACCACCGCGACGGCGATCCCCGCCGGGTGCGGCCGAACGGCGAGGCCTACGGTCCCTTCCACGATGTGACGACGGCGGTCGACGGGGAGGCCGCGCGGGCGCTGGGTGACCTGGCACGGGAGCGCTGGCGGCGCGCGACCGGCGAGGAACTGGCCCCGCCGCCGCCGACCAAGGCGCACTGGCCCGAGGACCTGACGCCGGACTTCCGCGACATCCCCGTCGCCATCGCCCGCACGGATCCGATGGCGGACCATGAGGGAACGCAGAAGACGGGAAAGCGCGGCGTGCGCGAGATCGAAGCGCTGTATCTTGCCGCCATCGCCGCCGCGCGCGATTTCATCTACCTGGAAAGCCAGTATTTTGCCTCGCAGAAGATCGTCGGCGCCATCATCGACCGGCTGTCGGAGCCCGACGGGCCCGAAGTGGTGGTGATCAATCCCGAACGAACGCCCGCCTGGGTCGAGGAGGAGTCGATGGGCAGCGCCCGCTCGCTGCTGCTCCAGCGCCTGCACGAGGCCGTCGCCCATCCCCGCTTCCGTATCCTCTCGCCGGTGACCGAGGGCGGCGAGGGCATCTATGTCCATGCCAAGGTGCTGGTGGTCGACGACCGGCTGTTGCGGGTGGGGTCGTCCAACATCAATAACCGGTCCCAGGGGCTGGACACCGAATGCGACCTCGCCATCGAGTGCGCCCCGGGCGAGCGGCCGGAGGTGTGCCGCGCCATCCGCTCCGTCCGCACCCGTCTGATGGCGGAGCATCTGGGGGTCGAAGTGGAGGAGGTGGAGCGGACGGAGGAGGCGACCGGATCCCTGACCGCCACGGTGGACCGGCTGATCCGCACCTCCGGCCGCTCGCTCCGCCCGCTGGAGCCGCAACCGCTGACCGAGACGGAACGCAAGCTGGTGGAGGAACGCCTGCTCGACCCCGACCGGCCGGAGCCGATGGCGGAGACGATCCTGCGCGGCGCGACGGTGTTCGGCGACGTGAACCGGACGGCATGGCGCATCGGCGCCGGGGTCGCAGCGGGCGCGGCGGTGGGGGTCGGACTGGCCCTTCTGGCCCGCCGGAACGGGCTTGGGAAAAATTTTCGCGGCGAGTGAATTCTCCGCTTGCGGGCCGCGATCCATCCCGCTACATAAGCGCTCCCCGCGGCGCCCAACGCGGTGCGGGGAAAGCGCTTGTGGCGGAACTGGTAGACGCGCTAGGTTCAGGTCCTAGTGGCTGAAAGGCCGTGGGGGTTCGACTCCCTCCAAG